>NZ_JCACKG010000001.1:0-1650 GCF_059505265.1 Myxacorys chilensis
CGAGCTGGGGCTTGGTGCGGCGGAACGGGTTGAGCACGGGTCGGGGTCCAGTCGGTTGATAAGCTGGAACTTACCATGAATCCCTGCCGCGATCATCAGTTAAGTGTCTGTAATAGCTTAATTTCTTCTTGCCTAGAAGGTGGGAAAGGAGTCGATCTGGGCAAGATCCTGGGCGGGGCTCGAGCGCCAAGGCAAGAACTTACTAGGGCGTTACGACGTAAACCGTCCGTTAACGTTTTCTTAGGTATATTGGGCATCAGGCCAGTCGGACGGCCGAATCAACTAGCAGGCGCTATCCAGGGCCAGAACCGAGGAGAGACGCGGTGAGCTTCAAGGGGCAATGCAGCCAGTGCGGCTGGATCACGCGCCGGAAGCTGGAGAACATGGGGCGTCGGTGCCCGAAGTGCGGGGGGGTCAATCTACGTTCACCAAGAGGACAAAGGGGCGGCGGCCACCTATGCCATCTTATGCGTGATCGGCATGGTGGCGCTCGCCATCCTGTTCACGGCGCTCGGGGTCGGGAAGCACTAACGGCGTCACATTCCCACAACCGCATCAACAGGTTTTCACATGTCAGATTGGACGCCATCAGCGTGCCCACTCTGTTCCCCTTTCAGTCCAAGGGGTCATGCGTGATAATGCCGTTGAAGGCAGAAGGAGGAGTCCATGGCGGGCTCGGTGAACAAGGCGACCCTGGTGCTGCTGCGCTGGACCTCCTGCGCGGTCTCTTCGCCGCGCAGCAGGGGAGTTGACCCCACACACCCTTCCGACTCGGGGTGCCCCCGCGCTATTCATCGAATCACTGCCGCGTCGGTCTCGAGCTTCTCGTCAACCGAAGAGTTCGGTTGACGAGAAGCGAGCACAAGCGCAGCCGAGAGAAGATCAACGCCCGCGGCTCGTCCACGCCGCACATACGCGAGCCAAAGGGCCAGAGCGAGAAGGAGACGATGAAAGACGAGCCCTAAGGGAGCGGAGCCTCGAAAGCGGCGGCAACCGCAATCGAGGCCCCTTAGGTCAAACCCCAACTCACGAAAGGGTCCGTAGGATGGCTCCTAGTGTATGCCTGACGGCGAAAGCCGTCAAAGAGGAAGAGCAGACTCGCGAAGAGTCTCGCTTCCTCTTGCTCGAGGACTCGAGCGAAGGAGGCCGCCTTTGAGCGGGTTTGGCTTCATCTGGAGCAACGGCAAGCTCGAGCTCCACGCTGACGGCCTATCCGTCGAGGTTGCCCTCGTCTTTATCGTTGCGCTGGCGTTCGTCGCCTTCGCGGGGATCATGGCCTGGGTCTACACGCGGTCGCGCTGACCGTCCCAGGGCCGGCGACAAAGCTGTTGCCGGCCCGTTACGCCTCGATCTTTTCACGGGGTCAGGTGGTCTAGCGACAAGCCCGGGTAGGTGATCGCGTTGACGATCTCCACGCGCTTCTCAAGCGGCCCCTGCGGCATGATCCCATACCGGCCGGTCATGCTCGCCTTGTCGTGGCCCAAGATGAAACCGAACTCATGGTCGAGATACTTGGCGCGCAGGGCGTCCGTTGCGCCGTGTCGGAAGCTGTAGAGCGACAGGCCACGTCCATCCTTCAAGCCGATGGCTTTGAGATATTTCCCGAAGTTGGTCGAGTAGCGGCCCATGATCTGCCCGCGTTCGTTTCGT
>NZ_JCACKG010000001.1:1660-2209 GCF_059505265.1 Myxacorys chilensis
CCGGTTGCCTGCCGCTGCTTGTGGTAGTCGAGGAAACCTAGGCGGATCAGCTCGGGATGGAGCGGCACGACGCGCATGGAGCCCGCCGTCTTGACGGACTTGTCGCCGTCGCCTTCCACGGTGATGTGCATGATCCAGTGTCCGTGCATCTGGCGCACGTCTTTGACGGCGAGCTGGGCGATCTCGCCGTTGCGGGCGCCGGAAAAGAGCATGATGAGGGGAACCCAATACCGATAGTCGCGGATCAGGTGGGCGCCGGGCCTGTGCATGTCGGCCCACTCCCGACCGCCCGCGCAGCCGGTGAAGAGCGGCGAGCGGAACAAGGTGTTGAGCTGATCGACGGTGAACGGAATGCGCGGAGTGGTGTTCTCCTTCGCGAGCGACAAGCCGGCGACGGGGTTCTGCTCAAGGTGGTCGTTGGCCAAAGCCCAAGTGCATAAGGCGCTCAGGCTGGACAGGTGCCGGTTGACGGTGCGGTCGCTGATGACCGGCTTGCCGACCTTCGCGTTGGCTTCCACGATCTGCTGCATCGTCATGCCGGCGAAATCG
>NZ_JCACKG010000002.1:0-9671 GCF_059505265.1 Myxacorys chilensis
ACTCCTCCATTCCAACAGATTCACCAGCCAAAAACAACAGATCTATAGCATTACCCATTATTTACTACAGAGCAATATCGAGCAGTTTGCTCATTTTTAGGTCTTGTCTTCGACGTGCTCCCTCACCTGAGATTTCTAAGCGCGAAAGCTCTAAAATGGGGGTGGAATAGACAGGAGCATCCGACATTAGTTAAGTGCCGGGATTTTTATTGGAGTCTTCACCATTATCGCTATCTTTCCTCCGATAAATCACAGGTAAGAAATCTTGTTGAGCAAATCAAGACAGCCTTTGATACAACACCGTATCCGGGAGACGATCAGCTTTGTGGCTCAGATCAAGGAGATGAGCCTGCGGAATATGCACTTGAGTTCCGAGGACTAAATTGGAGAACAATTCATCCAGATTTCTTATCGCATCATTATGCGTCTTTGAGTTTCTTCTCTGATGAGGCGTTTAGGTATTTTATTCCTGCCTACCTCATTGCAGATCTCATTGAAACTGATTCCAATGCTGGTCCTGTTTTTCACCTCACCTATGGCTTAGTTGCAGATGAGCCACTTCAAGTGGAACAGGGGTTAATAGAGCCTAGCTTGTTACCTGACGACCTTCCGCCCCTGATGGAGAATGAATGGATGGATACTTTTGATTGGTATCAAATAGCAGTCCATAAATTTTCCCATTTCAACCTTCAAGAAAGAGAAGCTATAGTAGGGTATCTGAAGTACCAGGCATCTAATAGTGAGTACTCAAGAAACGAGATAAATCAGGCATTGGAAAAGTATTGGTTGAAAATGCTTTCATGAGACGGGTTCATGAGACAAGTTATATTCTTGATGTAATTCTCGTAAACGTAAAAGACGACCAGCACAACGGCTCTATCGCACGGGAACGAAGTTTACTAGTTGTCAAGGTTTGGTTATTAAATTACAAAAGCTATTTACGTACGGTAATAGCCCGTTATGCTTTAATACCCACTTCCAATTTAGGTAGGTTTGCTGTGAGGCTTTAGGTTTTGAACTTGCCTAAATTCAGTCCAAAACCTAAATTCCAAAGCGCTACATTTCTCGAACGCTCGGCTGACCGTCTTTCACTTCCCCAACCAGCACAACATCTGCAACTCCGGCAAAGATTCCATTCTCTAAAACGCCCGGAATGTTGTTCAACGTTTGCTCCAATTCCTTTGGATTGTCGATGCGATCGTACTTCACATCCACTACCAAATTGCCGTTATCGGTCACCACCGGGCCTGCTTTTTTCACGCCCATTCGCAACTCTGGCTTCCCGCCAAGTTTTTTAATCGCATTCATCACAGGCGTCACTGCCATCGGCAATACTTCGACTGGCAACAAGAACGTCGAACCGAGATGATCGACTAACTTGCCACCATCGACGACAACAATAAACTGATCTGCCAAACAATCGACAATCTTTTCTTGAGTATGCGCCGCCCCGCCGCCTTTGATCAGATTCTTTTGCGGATCGACTTCATCTGCTCCATCGATCGCCACATCAATCTTCTCAATTTCATCGAGCGACACAAGGGGAATCCCATACTGACGCGCTAGCACAATTGCTTGAAACGACGTTGGCACGCCTTTGACATCTTTCAGTTCACCTGATTGAAGACGTTCTCCGATCGCTTGAATAGCATAAGCTGTTGTGGAACCAGTTCCCAACCCTACAATAGAACCAGATTGAACTCGCTCTGCAGCCGCATATCCAACCTGCTGTTTCATCAATTTAACGGGATCAGTTTCAGCGCTCATATCGATTGTTTAAACTTACAGAATCAACAGTCAGTCTACTAGATGCCATGCGCGAGAATGAAGAGTTTCGGCTAGAAGACGATGCGTTACTGCGCTCAGCGCTTGGGCAAGGAGAAGAATTTGCCCATGCTAAGGAGTTTGAAGCGGCTCTCAATGCCTACGATCGCGCCTTAGATCTTCAGCCCGATTCTGCGATCGCATGGCATGGACGCAGCAAAGCGCTAACTGAACTCAAGCAACTTGAAGCGGCACTCATTAGCGTCGATCGCGCCCTCGAATTACAGCCCGATCTGATTGAGGCATGGATTCTGCGGGGACAAATTTTTCAAGAGTTAGAGAATTCAAAAGCCGCGATCGACGCCTTCAATCACGCTCTCACGCTTGATCCAAACTGCTCTGAGGCTTGGTTGCATCAAGGCGAACTGCTTGCCCGAACTCATCCCCGCAAAGCGCTAGAGAGCTACAGTCATGCGATCGAATGCAATCCCAACGAAGCCGAAGCGTGGCGACGGCGAGCCACATTATTGTGGGCATTGAACCGACAGCACGAAGCGTTGGGCTGTTATGATGCCCTACTTGAGCAATCAGGGCAAGCGGACGATTGGCACAGTCGAGGCAATGTGTTGTATGGGCTCAAACGTTACGATGAATCCATTGAAAGCTACGATCGCGCCCTTCAGCTTAACCCGGACAACACGCAACTTCTCGCCAATCGCGGAGAAGTCTTACGGAAGTTAGGACGGGTTGACGATGCGATCGCTAGCTTTGATCACGCCATCAAACTCCAGCCCAAAGACTCGAAACTATGGCATCGTCGCGGCTTAGCCTTACGACAAATCGGGCGACTTGAAGGCGCGATCGCAAACTTCGACAGAGCGTTAGCGATCCAGTCAAACTTCTGCGGGGCAACTCAAAGCAAACTATTCACCTTAATCAAACTCAAGCGGTTAAAAAGCTATCTATTCAGTAAGAATCCGATTGAGAAAATGAAACGTGCAAACGATTTGCATAATATTGCCAACGTTTTCATCAAGAGTAAGCTTCCTGGTTGTGTTGTTGTTGCGCTTAGTGTTTTCTTTAGCGTTTACTACATTGGAGCGCTTCCCAGCCGATTAACTGCGATCGCGGTTGCTTCAGCATTCCTAATCATTTCTCTTTTAGGTGACTGGCTGGACGAAGCCAAACGCTGAACGGAAGTTCAACTAATTGTTCTAGTGAAAATTAAAATCTATCTTAGGCAAGGCGAAAGATAAAACGCGCACCCTCCATACTCAAAAGTGTTACCAACGTTACCTAATGAAATTGCTATGGCATTAAAACTACACGTTCCAACCCTAAACAGCCCCGATGATGCAGAGAACATTAAACAAACAATTCTGACGCACGAGCCTGACGCCCATATTGATATTGACCTAGACCAAAAAACAATCACCATCGAAGCAAAAGCGTCTGAAGAAACCTTTAAGCAAGCTGTGACCGCAGCGGGTCATGAGATAACCGGATACTAAGTTAATTAACGGGCTTGCTGGATGAAGTAATCTAACGTTGCGTGATTAGCATCCAGCAATGCCACTTTGGTTAAGCTAATGAGTTAAGCTAATGCCACTTTAGTTGAGATTAAGCGGCAACATTTTCGGTAGGATAGGGGGCACGTTCACATCCCTTTTGACATGGCAAAGTTCTATCCAGAACTCACTGAATCCCTCCAGCAGTTTATTGCTCAGCAACACCTCTTCTTTACAGCAACCGCCCCGACCGAGGGGCGAGTCAATCTATCCCCCAAAGGCATTGATACGTTTCGCATTCTTAATTCTCAAGCCGTTGCATACCTTGATTTAACGGGTAGCGGTAACGAGTCTAGTGCCCATCTGATTGAAAATGGGCGAATGACAATTATGTTCTGCAGCTTTCAAGGCGCTCCCCTCATCTTGCGGCTGTATGGTCGTGGTCAGGTGATCCACACAAGAGATGCGGCTTGGCAAGAACTAGCTCCATTGTTTCCACCGATTCCAGGTACGCGACAAATCATCAAGCTCGCCGTCGAGTTAGTGCAGACTTCTTGTGGAGCGGGCGTTCCTCTCTATGATTTTGTCAGCGATCGCGACGCCATTGTTGATTGGGCAATCCGAAAAGGTAAAGACGGGCTGCAAGACTACTGGCACGCCAAAAATCAAGTCAGTCTCGATGGCTTACCAACTCATTTGCTGGATGAGTCCTAACGATGGGTTTCCTGAAATGAGGTCTAAGTCCGTGAATATAAAAACTACGTATAGGGATCTTCGATTTTTTGAGAAATCGGAGATCTTTGTACAACGACAGATGTAAGAAACTCTGTTTTCTATTTATAACGAATGAGGAACATCAGGGAGAGTTTTCCATCCTTTAAAGCAAGTGTTAACGTGGCTGAGAAAGTGGTGCGTACCGTGTGATCTTGCTCTAAAATTCATCAACCTGATTCATTAACCATAGGTTACGAGTTGTTCTATGCACTTGCGATTTTCCCACGACCTTGAAGCTCTTCTCAAACGCATTTCAGAAGAGCCATTGACGCTGGCTGCAATTTTGGCGCAAACATCAGAACGGGGATTTAGCCTAGCGATCGCACTGCTCGTAATTCCATTTCTGTTTCCAGTTCCACCCGGATTAACCAGCTTTGCGGGTGCAGGATGTGTGCTGCTAGGAATGCAAATGGCGCTAGGGAAACGATCGCCTTGGTTACCCAAGAAGGTGGCTCAATTCAAATTTCCTCAAGCCTTTGCTAAACAGCTTTTACACAACATCCGTCGAGTCATGCGCCTCTTAGAGAAGATTACTCGTCCTCGCTTCAGCCGAGTGACTAGTAATCCTTACGTCTGGCGATTCAATGGGCTATGCATTACTTGGTTAGCGATTTTGCTGATTTTGCCAATTCCCTTTACGAATCCGCTCCCAACAACAGGAATTCTACTTCTTGTCGTCGCCATGCTGGAGTCGGATGGCATTCTCATGTGTGCTGCTTATGCGCTCACCGTTCTGATTACTGCCGCTTGTGGACTAATTACTTACTTACTTTGGCAAGCTCCTGGTTTTTTAGAGCAATGGTTGTAGAGAGTGATCGAATGTAGAGAGTTATCGAGGATAAAACTCTACGACATCCCGTTTGATCTTGATATCATATTTGCCAAAAAAATCGTGCCCTAGCAATCCGACATCCATTTGGTCTGCGATCGCAACTTCTAAATTGCTAATGGTCAAGCCACTCACTGACATTGATTGAATGCGAGCAACCGGAAACTGCACAACACTTCCGTTAGCAATACCTGCTTCCAGTGTTCTAATCGGTTTAATGTTTAAGTGCTGTGCGATCGCTTGAGTAATCAGCGAGGCGCTGGCTCCAGTATCAACAATCATGTCAACGGGATAGGCTCCATTTAACATCACCTCAATCACAGGTGTTGACGCGATGCGACGTTTAATTGGGACGCGAATCACACCATCGCTACTGCGCTTGCTAACTTTTTGCAGAGGCGCTGTTTTCTGAACAGGCACATCACCGCCGCACAATTGCCCTAAACCGACGCGCTGACCTGATGAAGTGACCCAATAACAGGGGTCATCATAGGTGAAGTTGAGGAAGAGTTGAGTTGCCGTCGCCCGATGAACGATGAACATGGGCATCGCGATCGCCATTGACAAGGCTAGATACCGTGCGGTTCTCTTAGCAGCGCGCCTTGCGGGAATCGTAACTGTAGCTGAACGCTCAAACCGTGACTGATGCATACACTCTGAATTTCCGATACTCACGATCGTCTCTTTATGGAGAGTACACGGATTACAATTTGAACTAACAGTACGTAGATGCTTACGTAGATTGTTTGGTCATTGCCGCAAGCGCTCCTGTCAGGTCAACTCCGCCATAAAAGACTGATGCAAATGCTAAAAAACTCAATAAAGTCAATAGTTAAGAGAATCAGTTTAGAGATAGATAGGTGGCTGCAACAATAAATAAAAAATCATTCAGTCTCCCGTCGCAAATGTCACTAATAAGCACAAAACATTGTTAGCGGGATTTAAAGACTGAATCATTCTGATTAATATTCTTTACAATTTTGCGAGTGATCAGCAGTATTGCATCTCTATTTGTGAAGATTGATGGATGAAAAGGACTGTTCGCGGTCTCAAGTGCCAAGATCGACCCTATCGAAACTGTGACGAAACCGATTACTCAATGCTAGATTTTCCACTCCTATTTGAGTTTTCTCGTGCTCATTGTGTCGCGATTTGCGCCTTCCTCGTTCCTGCAAACCTGTTAACCACGATCATAACGCTGACGTTGACTGGGTTGCACCGTCCAGCAAGACAGATCTGGATTAGCGTTGCGATCGCGGCTCTGTTTGCTGGAATCATGGTCTTCCATGTGCTCACGTGGTTCATGATTGGCGTTGTGATGCCTCCGACTTACATTTTGCTCGGATTGGGTTGTCTTTGCTTAGCGATGAACCTGTGGGCGCTTCTGGGTCGGCGTAGCCTAGCTCAACTGCTCCATTCACTAATTAAAATTTGCACTAGAGTAGATCTGCCCCTCTCTCTCGATCTGCATGAGCGATTTGCCCAACGATCCGTCAAGCGGAGTTGATCCCTCTGAGTTGGATGAAGACTGGATTCCTGACGTAGAGCCATCTAATATTGACGAACCGAGAAAACGACTAGTGAGAAGTGTTGATCCGTCGAGTCCCATCATGATGGTGGAGACGGCATTTCTAGCCAGTGCTTCTAGCTTAATTTGGCTCGTCAATTCTTATTTTCCGATGGGTCCGGTGCTGCAAATCTTTTTTCCAGTGCCGATCGCGCTGTTGTACTTGCGATGGGGCAACCGTGCCGCTTGGATGGGAGCATTAGTATCAGGATTGCTGCTTTCGGTGTTGATCGGGCCTCCCCGCAGCATTCAGTTTGTGATTCCGTTCGGACTGCTGGGTGTTTTGCTGGGCGTACTGTGGTATCGACGTGCCCCTTGGGTGATTTCAGTTCCGATGGGCGGACTGCTTAGTGTCCTTGGAGATTTCTTTCGGCTGTGGTTAGGCTCTATCTTGCTGGGCGAAGATCTGTGGCTCTATGGAACAGTACAAGCCACTAATCTTTTGGAGTGGATTTTTACAAAACTAGGGCTGCTGGTTCAACCCTCTCTTGAAGTCATCCAAACCGCTGTTTTTCTAATTATCGTTATCCGCAGCCTTGTTTATGTTCTGATGGTGCATTTAGTGGCCTGGTATCTTTTCGACCGATTAAATTCACCAATTCCGCGCCCACCTCGCTGGATTCAAGTCATCTTTGACAATGATTGATGCCGGACAATGTATTGATGGCGATGTATTGATGACGATGAATGATTTTGTTTCGGTCTATACTCAACCGACTCAAACTCGCCGTTGGCTGGAGCGACGTGCAGGACAGTTGCCTTGCTTTGTTTGCGTGTTGGGCTTTACCGAAACCGGATTAATTCCAGACATTTCTGCAGCAGGCGCAACTCCAGACGATCGACGGTTTACTGCGATCGCAGATGCCGAATTCTTGATCAATGGCGTGCGACCTAATCCAACTTATCCACTCCCCCCTCTGACGGCGGGGGCATCTCCAGTTCTAATTTCTCGCGCCGTTATTGAAGCGCTTTCGATTCCAGTTCAGATCTTTAACGCTGGATTGCCTCAACCTCCCACGGTTCCTGCGATCGATTTAGGCGGAGAACCCGCTTGTTGCCTCAGCACAGGACAAGCTATGAGTCGGAATCTCGGCGAGCATTTATTTCAGCAAGGATTGAAATGGGGTGAAAAACTAGCAGCTCAATATTGGGATCGGTACTTAGTGATTGGGGAATGCGTGGTTGGCGGCACAACCACCGCTCTCGCTGTGCTTTTAGGCCTGGGAATTGACGCGATCGACAAGGTAAATAGTAGCCATCCAATCTGCAATCACGCGCAAAAACTGGACTTGGTGCGACGGGGTTTAGCTGCAAGCAGAGAGGAGACTCATCCTCTTGCACTAGCGGCGGCAGTTGGCGATCCCATGCAAATTGTGGTGGCGGGCATGACGATCGCGGCCAGTCGAACCTGTGGTGTGTTGCTGGCAGGCGGCACTCAAATGCTCTCGGTTTACGCGCTGGCTCGCGCGATTACTACCCATGTTTCTCTCGATTGGCAGCCCGAAAACGTTGCGATCGGAACTACGCGCTGGGTGGCAGAAGATCCAACAGGCGACACGATTGGACTTGCGCAAGCGATCGGTTCTGTTCCACTTCTGGCGACACCGCTTAGCTTTGCATCCTCTCGATTTGCTCAACTTCGGATGTACGAGCAGGGGTATGTCAAAGAAGGCGTAGGAGCGGGCGGATTAGCGATCGCAGCCCACCTCTATGCAAACTGGAATCAGCAAAAACTACTAGGTGCGATCGAGCAGTTAGTGGAGCAACGAAGAAAACTAGAAGAAAGAAAAAATCAGCCTTAACAATCTCTTCTTTCTTCTTTCTTAACTAATGAACTCGTCGAGCTAATAACTGTTCTTCAAGAGCAGCAATTCGGTTATAGGCAGCCGTCAGTTGGGCAGTCAATCGTTGAACTTGAACTTCTAGAGAGAGAGTTTTGTCTCCACTGTGAGTGGATGGATCAGCCTGTCCATCATCTAAAAGTACGTCTTTGTGTTCTAAGGAGTCTATCTGACGGTAACCAACGCTGGCATAACGCCCAGAGCCACCACCAAAGGAAGCCCGGCTCATCGGGTTCCCTGGAGCTACTTTCATTTCTGCAAGAACTTGAGCAAGACTAAGGCTCAACTGTTCAACGACTTGATGAACAGAGTCAACCTTGCTATCGAGCGTGTTAATTTGCGTTTGTAGCGTATTCATTTGCTGACCTGTTGCCCTTACGTTTTCTGAAATACATAGTAGACAAAAAAAGCAGTTTTTCTAGTGAATTTCCGATTCATTTAACCTTTTGTTTTTTTATCAGAATATAGCTAAACAGAAGAATGAGTAGCTGCTTTATTGCTTCATCAGATTGTAAACAAAATAGCAAAATTAATAGTTAACTATTTCGTTAGATTTGAGCCAAATAACTGGTAGTTCAGACAGAGCTTAGTGTCTAGCATCTTTGATCTAATAACAAGCCGTAGCGAGATAGAAGCGATATGTTAAAAACTCAGGCTGAGTCCATTAATAGGTACCTTAATTTCTATTAATAACAAGTAACTTCAATTCTGATTGGTGTCGCATGTGATCCCTTTACATAGCCAAAAGTTTAAGACAATAACTTTCCTTATAGATGAAAGTTTTTCGTTTAGAATCAAAACGTTGCACGTCAGACAGGGAGCGAGAATGCAGATTCCTAAATTGGAAACACCGCGCCTGATCTTGCGTGAATTTTGTGAAGCAGATCTAGATGCCTATGCAGAGATGAGCGCTGATCCAGAAGTGATGCGCTACATCGGCAGAGGAAATACACGCTCTCGCGAAGAGGCATGGCAAGGCATGGCAATGATGCTAGGACATTGGCAATTGCGAGGTTATGGAATGTGGGCAGTCGAAGAGCGACACACAAAAGGGATGGTGGGGCGAGTGGGCTTTTTGAACCCAGAAGGCTGGATTGGGTTTGAACTTGGTTGGATGATACACCACGCCTTTTGGGGACAAGGCTATGCTACAGAAAGCGCTAAAGCCGCTATGCGTTATGGATTTGAGGTATTAAATCAATCGAATATGATCAGTTTGATTCGTCCCGCAAATCTTGCGTCTAAACGGGTTGCTGAGAAACTTGGGGAAACCGTTGAAGGCACAACGGAGGTTATGGGAAGTGATGCAGTGATTTATGGGATTGATCGCGATCGCTGGCGAGCGATCCAAGATTGAAGACGCTGGCGAGCGATCCAAGATTGAAGAC
>NZ_JCACKG010000002.1:9771-31674 GCF_059505265.1 Myxacorys chilensis
CGCTGGCGAGCGATCCAAGATTGAAGACGCTGGCGAGCGATCCAAGATTGAAGACGCTGGCGAGCGATCCAAGATTGAAGACACGGCAAGCGATCCGATAGGACTGACGCAGAAGTTTCTCCTTGGTGCGTTAGCCCAAACTAAAATTTGCTAAATTCACTGCTTCTGTCACACTCGTAGATACGGCTCGATAGGAAAAGTAATGCTCAGTTTTCAAGAATTTTTTGATGCTTGTTCTGGCGTCTGGAAAACCGAAAGAACATATCACTCTATGCCCAGTGGCGACATCGAGCGATCGTTTACCGAGTTTCATGTTGATCGCTTAACTGACATCGAGGCACAGCGCATTCTTACGCCATCTAAAACCTTTCAGATTGATCCCGCTCAACTTGAAAAGGGGGGCACGTGTCCGGGGTTCGCGATCGCGTTCGATACCCTGTCTGAAACCGGCGAACGAGTCGCGATGAGTCTTAAAGCCCTGTTTGTCCCCGATCAGTATGTCACCCATTCTGCGCCAACAGAGGCTTTGATACTGCCAGTTGTGTCTCACGTTGCGGATGGTGAGACTATTCAAGGATTCTATTTACGCGATCAAGGCTATTCTGAACCAGGCGAGATCGCGGGTCGGTTCACTTATCAGCCGATGCGCCAAACCTTGGAAATGACAACGCCCTACAATCGATCGATCGCCGTTGATCAAATGCGTCTCATTTCTCCTGATGTCCGCCTGCGAACGATTGTGACGTACAACCGTCCAGAGCCGGGACAAGTGCCTTCAGAGATCACGCTGATCGGCTTTGGCGTTGAGCGAAAATAGAAATAGAACAAGAGCTTGGATGTGAGGCATGGATCGACGGAGTTTTTTAGTAGGAACCGCTGCCCTTGGGGTTTCGTTAGCGGGATGCAGCCCCGCACCGAATGCGTTGCGGGTGCGATCGCTGCGAGATTCGGTTCCAGCGCAAGTGGTAAGCCAATTTCATAAACAGTTTAATCAAGCGGCGATCGACTTTAAGCCAGAAGATCAGCTAGGAGACGTGTTTGCCCTGCTGCAGAAGTGGAAGCAACAGGGCAATCTGCCCACTCCGTTTTCTCTTCCAAGCTGGATTCCTTTCATTGGCAATCGGGATGTCGCTGCTCCCGATTTAGCAACGTTAGGAGATTATTGGCTGACTACGGCGATTCAACAGGGATTGATTCAACCTCTGGATGTATCGGCATGGGAGCAGTGGACGCAACTACCAGAAAAATGGCGTGCGATCGTAACTCGCGATAATCAAGGTCGCCCTGCTGAAAACGGTAAGGTTTGGGGCGCACCCTATCGGTGGGGCAGTACTGTGATTGCCTACCGGGCCGATATTTTTCAAGAAAAAAACTTGACGCCGCCCACAGATTGGGCTGATTTGTGGCGAGAAGAGTTGAGGGGACGAATTTCGCTGCTCGATCAGCCCCGAGAAACGATCGGGCTGACACTCAAAAAACTTGGTAAGTCCTACAACACACCGGATCTGAGCAAGGTTGAGAATTTAGAATCTGAGTTAAAAGCCTTGCATCGGCAAGCCAAATTCTATAGTTCTGAAACCTATCTACAGCCGTTGATGCTAGATGACATATGGGTCGCGGTGGGCTGGTCTTCGGAGGTTTTGTCCTCTAGACAGCGCTCCCCTGGCCTTAAAGCAGTCTTTCCGTCTTCAGGAACGGCTCTTTGGGCGGATGTGTGGGTTCGCCCCGCGACTGTGGCTACCCAAAATCCAACCCTGTCTCAATGGATTGATTTTTGTTGGCAACCTCAGATTGCGCCGCAGCTTTCCCTCCTGAGTCAAGCGGCATCCCCGATTCTGACAGCGCTTAAGCCAGACTCTTTGCCTGAAGCGTTGCAGCGTGACCCGCTTCTATTTCCCGATCCTAAAACGTTGCTCAACCGCAGCGAGTTTCTTGAACCGCTCTCTCAGGCTACGGTCGAACAGTATCGTTCTCTGTGGGCAAAAGTCCGTCAGGGCTAGTGCGTCCCCGAATGCCGAACTTGCCTGTAGAATCGAGCGCTAAACTACACGCTAGAGAAGCTTGTGACTTTAATTTATCTGACTTTAGTTTGTCTGACTTTGGTTTGTCTGACTTCAATGAGTCTACGGTTTCCTGAGTGTTGGCGACATCAGTGTTGAACGCGCAGGTGTAGGCCGCTAAGAGTGTGCCTTGGCGATTGAACACGCGGACATTGTGGCGGTAGTCGCCTGCAACGGTTCCGAGGCGATGCACAAACTGATAGCGTTCTAAATAGTCGAGCAAACTCCACACTTGCTGATTGACCAAAAAATCGACGCGATTCGATTGTCCATTCGTTCCAGGACACGCCAACCAGCGATCGATCAGTCTCCGTCCAAATTGGGCTTGGGCGGAAATTTCGTCTCTTAGCCACCAAAAGCTAGGAACGGTGAGTCCAGATTCTGACATTGAGGATTCCGTCGTGCCTCTGACAGAAGATGAACAGGAACCGTCTCGCATTTGAGCAAAGACAAATGGCTCGCTTGACGGAACTAAAGCGGATTTAAAGGAAGGGGCTACCTCTACGGCATTAAGTGCTTTGTCCGAGATCACACTCTGACCCATGCTCATAGCAAGCAGCAAAACACCCATTCCCAATACCTTCCGTGCCAGCACCACAATAGACCGGGCTGTCTGAGTCGCTAAACGCTCTTCTTCATTCCTCATCCCTCATCCTCCCAATTCAGCTCGAATCTCGCACAAGGTCAAGCACGATGGCAACCACGTGATCAGGATCGAGCGGTTTTGAAATGTGGTGCTGAAATCCTGCTGCGATCGCGCGTTCTTGATCCACTTCACTCGCATAGGCTGTCAGCGCGATCGCAGGCAGCGTCCTTCCAGTCGCCCGAATCGTCTCAATCAAACCGTATCCATCCTCTTCTGGCATGCCAATATCACTGATTAGAATGTCAGGATTGAAGCGTTCTAGAATGTTCAGAGCCTCTGATGCGGAGTCGGCAACTTGAACGATCGCACCTGAATCTTGTAGCAAAAACGCGACGATATCTCGCGCATCAAAATCATCATCAACGACCAAGGCGTGGAGACCAGCGAGGGGTGATGGTCGTCGCGAGGACTCTGCCGTTTCACAAGTCGGCTCAGTCTCTTCGGTCTTTAGCAGCGGAATCTCGACGGTGAAGGTTGCGCCTTGGTTGTCTCCCAAGCTTTCTGCCCAAATTCTGCCGTTGTGCAGTTCGACGAGTTGCCGCGCGATCGCAAGCCCTAGTCCTAACCCGCCAAATTTACGAGTGGTGGAGCCGTCTTCTTGCCGAAAGTACTCAAACACATGCGGTAAGAACTCCGCATCAATGCCGACACCTGTATCTTTCACCTGAACTCGCGCTTGATTCCCCACTTCCGTTAGGGTTACGTCTATTTGTCCTTGCTCTGGTGTAAATTTGATGGCATTGGACAAAAGATTCCAAAACACCTGCTGCAATCGACCCGCATCTCCCAAAATGGATCGAACATTTGGATCAAGCGTCACGTTCAGTCGAATCGCTTTCGCATCTGCGGCAAGCCGAATTGTTTCGAGGGCAGCCGAAATTACGAAGCCTAGATTGATGGGGAACTGATTTAAGGTCAGTTTGCCGCGCATGATGCGGGACATATCCAGCAAATCTTCCACCAGTTGAGACTGCAGTTTAGCGTTGCGCTCGATCGTGTTGACGGCATCCTGCGTTTTTTCTGGGCTGAGCCGCCCGCTTTGCAATAGCTTTGACCAGCCTAAAATCGGATTGAGCGGCGTCCTCAGTTCGTGAGATAACACCGCGAGAAATTCATCTTTGAGTTGGTTGGCGCGTTCGGCTTCTTGACGAATAGCCTGTTCCTGAGCCAAGGCACGCAGACTTTGTGCGGTGTAGCGATCGCGCTCCTCCACCGCACATTTTTGATCGTGAATATCCGTACAAGACCCATACCATCGGATAATCTGCCCGTTCTCATCTCGCAGTGGGAAGGCGCGTCCTAAGAACCAACGATATTGCCCGTCACTGGCACGGCGAAAGCGGTACTCAATCTGATAGTCCTTGCCAGTACGAATCGACTCGTTACACAGGTCAATACAGTGTTGCAGATCATCGGGATGTAGCACAGGCTCCCAGCCCCAGCCCTGGCTCTGCTCTAAGGTCATGCCCGTATAGTCAAACCAACGTTGGTTGTAGTATTCGAGCCAGCCATCGGGTCGAGCCGTCCAGAACATGTTCGGCATTGAATCGGCAAGTGCCCGGAAGTTCTGCTCACTCTGTCGCAATGCTTCTTCGCCTCGCTTACGATCGCTAATGTCAAGAACGAAAGCGACGTACTCTTCTTGCGCTTCGCCAATCAGGGTGTAGCCTATCAGCACCCAAACTCGGCTACCGTCTTTACGAATGTATTCTTTTTCGTAGGGTGCACAGGCTCCGCGCGCTTGAGAGTCTGCGATCGATTGCTCATCAACTGGCAACCATTCGGACGGAGTGATGTCTGTCCATCTCACTTGTCCTGACTCAAATTCTTGACGGGAGTAACCGATAATCCGCAAAAATTCATTGTTGGCATATTTAATGCCGCCGTAGATATCTCCAAATGAAATGCCAATCAGGTCAGAATCGACAAATTGGGTTAATCGGGTCTCGGTATCTTGTAGCGCTTGCTCGACGCGCTTGCGATCGGTAATTTCCTGCACAACGCCATTGATGCCTAGCACCCGTCCGTCTTCTACAAACGGATAGTAGCTCGACCGCCAAACTCGCTCCACTCCAGGCTGAGCGCGATTAGTGCCGACCACTTCTAAATCTAAGATCGGTTCGCCGGTTTCAATCACGTGCCGAAACAGGGGTTCAACGTGATCCGCAAGTTCGGGCAAAACCTCCCGAAACGTCCGCCCAACATGCTCGGATGCAGGTGTTCCATTGATCTCGGTCAGGAGGCCATTCACCCGAACATAGCGAAAATCAGTATCGACAAAATACAGCCCAATCGGAGCCGTCGCATAAATTGCTTCGATTTCTGCGAGCCGTTGGTGAGACAACCGTTGCGCCTGTCCTAACTGAACCGCGATCGAAGTCATATTGTGATTAAGTACCTGATTGAGGCGATCGAGTTTCGCTTCAACTCGGTCAAGGTCAGCTTTTGACTGCGATCGCTCTAAATCTGAGCCAGCGTTAGAGGAGCCGTCTAAACAGGCTGGTGAGACAACTCGCAGCGTCGTCACTACGGCATAAGGAGTCGTGGCATCTTGAAAGAGAGGATTGGAGTCTAGCTGTAGCCACACCAGCGTCCCGTCTGCACGATAGAATCCGAGCACGGCTTTCTGGCCAGGTTGACCGGGGGCAGCGGTTCCGTCGGAGTTCTGCCCCGGAGCGATCGCAAACTGAGCGATCGCAAAAGGTGAACCATCTGGGCGAATCGTTCGTCCCAAAGCATCCAACGAAGTCTTGCCAATAATTTGCTCAGATGGGTAGCCCAACAATTGCTCTGCTGCTACATCGCAAGCTTGAATCGTTCCGTCTGCCGATTGCAGCACCATGCCAGCCTTATCACTGCTTAGAGACGCAGGCTGAACGTTGCTATCAACGCCTCTTGCTGCCTGTGACACGGAAAATTTCTCTTGCATTCCAATCTGACTCTAAAGATTGTTACGTTTTGTCAATTTCTTTTCATCAAATTATAGACCCAAAGGAACCAGCATCTATCGTTTGAAATAGCTTGCCTCTTATGGTAAGCGCTATTTCTTGAAACGTCTCTAACGATTAGGCAGCACGGTTTGCTCGGATACAATAATGAGGACGACAAGGCTAATTCACCCTCAGAAAGCTGCCGCTTAAGACCATGCTCAATCCGCTTCGCCCGCTTAAATATTTGCCGTGGATTCCACTACTTCAGGCATCTGTAGTAACCACCATCTTTGCGATCGCGGTTGATCTGCTCCTATTTCTCAGTTTTCTTGTGCCTGTGGTTCAAACGGTTGCCCTGCAACTGCTCAACTCTCCCTTAGAAATCCTGATTCGGTTAGGGGCGGCGGTTGGGGTGGGAGCGCTAGGAGTGGTGGTCTTAAAGCGCTGGTTTCGTCAAATTATCGTGACAAACTCCGTTCTGTGGGCGCTCGTTCCGTGTTTGCTGCTGTGTTTGTTTCTAAAATCAGTACTGGGTCTGCCCGCTCCGTTGCTACCAGCATTGGACTATACCGTTTTGATCGGCGTTGTTTTGGGCGTGTTTTGGAGAGGACGACGCTACTAATCCTGCCACTGCTAATCTTGCCAAAGTCGGCGTCCTGCTTTGCCCTTTAAGCGATCGTGCGTATCGCGCAGCAAGGTCGGAATATCGAGCGCTTCGGGGCAGCGAGGCAAACAATCGCCACAGTCGCTACACCGATTAGCTTTGCTTCCGGGAAACCAGTGTCCGGCATTTTCAAACATGCGATAGCGGTATTCTCCAAATGCCGTCATGTCATAGCCCACGGCTAAATTTCGTAACCGCAATACCTCTGGAATATGAATGCCTTCAGGACAGGGCAAACAAGCATAGCACTGGCTACACAAGTCGCTTTGCAACACCGCTTTCTGGTGGTCTTTGAGACGAGCAATAACACTGGTTTCATCTGAGGTCAGCTTCTCATCGCGAATGGTGAGAATAGCATCTAACTCGCTTGGGGTGGCAGCTCCGACACTGAGTGTAGTGATGCGTGAATCGCTGAGAAGAAATTGATAATTTAGCTCCAAGGGAGAAAAGGGCTGACAGAGGTCAATCAAGGTTGGCGGCGGTGTGTGCAGCAGTCCTGCTTTATCGGCTGGAGAGATGATAAATACGCCCATATCTTTTTCAGAAGCGCGAGCGATCGCAGCTTCATTTCTCCTGAAAAAGAGTGAGTAATGCAAATTGACAAACTGAAACAAATCAGTTTCGATCGCAGCTAAAATTACCTCCAAAAATCCGTGGGTTGAAAATCCAACGTGGCGCACTCGTCCGTCTGCCTGTGCGTTTTGAACCGCTCGCATACACCCGTCTTTCGCCGTCACCCAGTCAAAATGCTCCCACGTGTTTAAGCCGTGAATGCCTAAACTATCGAGATAGTCTACTCCCAAGCGCTGCAACGACTCGTCGATCGATCGCTCCATTGCATCAGCATCGAGCGTTGGCGGAATCTTGGTTGTTAGGTAAAGCTGTTCGCGTGTCGGCCTTGTGCCTTGTGCTAATCCTCGAATTGCCGCTCCCAAAAACGCTTCGCTCTGTCCGTAGCCCCTCGCTGTTTCAAAATGAGTGATGCCGATCGCGATCGCACGCTGCACTGTTTGCGCCGCGAGTTCTTCAGACGCTAGGCGCATCGTTCCTAGTGAAAAGACAGAGTAAGGTAAGTTTGTTTTGCCGAAGCGACGGTAGTGCACAGTCTTCTACGTGAACCCAAAAAACGGCCTATCCGGATCTCTGAATTTCTCGAAAAAATTGGAGATCTTTACAGTCGAGCTTTGCTTCTGGTAGTCGGTTGACGAAGCACGAGGCTTGATTTACTGAGCTTCCCCACTACTAAACCGTCCTTTCTGAATCAGATCATCGGGACTCAGATTGGAAATAAAGTCTCGGAAAGCACGGCGTTCAGCCTCATCCGCATCGCGATCCACCGGAATTGAGGCATCCGCGATCACTTCTTCCATCACCCATATCGGGCTGTTGGTGCGGAGAGCAATTGCGATCGCATCGCTTGGGCGCGAATCAATTTCACGCCGAGCGTCGCCCTGCATCACAACTAACACGGCATAGAACGTATTATCTTGTAAGGAATGGATAATAATCTTCTCCAGCACCATATCCCACGCTTCCATCAAATTCACAAAAAGATCGTGAGTTAGGGGTCGTGGAGGAGTCTGGTTTTCTAAGACGCTGATAATTGCTTTCGCCTGATCTTGTCCGATATAAATAGGAAGCGCTCGTCGGTCGATTGAATCCTTTAATAGAACGATCGGGCTTCGAGTAGCAGCGTCTAACGCAATTCCAGCGACCTTCATTTCAATCATCGGTATAGCCTCTGAACTCCTCAGGCAAGGGGATACTGCGATGTCGGGACAGGGAGCCATTAAAGACTCCTCACCCTGTAGAGTAGAAAAATCTGAGGGGGTGAGCTACAAGTATGCCCTGTCTCCCTTGATCCTAAATGATCAAGCCCAAAATTTGACAAAATACAGGACACTTCTATATTTCACCGAACACCTAAAATTAAAATCAGCGGTGATGAGGATATTACTAGACCTCAAATGGGGGCAAAAAATATCTTTTGGCTACTCTTTTGGCTACTGTGTAAGATCTCATCACTTCCTGTAGAAACGCGATTAATTGCGTCTTTATAACATGGTAGCGAAGTTAAGCAACAGGTATATAACACTACGCTCTTCTGAAAGTACCTCAAGTTGGTTGGTAGTGCGTAAATCTTGATCAAAAAAGAAAAATATACGTGGAAGGCAGGGTGTAGCGTAAAGTAAGTTCCCTTCTAGTCTTACTACACTCTTTAGCCTCATGTTTACCGGACTTATTCAAACCGTTGGAACATTGACTTTGCTTAACGCTGAGCAAGTTGAAATTGCCTGTCCTGACCATTCTGCTTCTCTAATGCAGGATTTAGAGATCGGAGATAGTGTTGCTATCGATGGCATTTGCTTAACCGTGACGGAGATTAAATCCAACGGCTTTATTGCTGATGTGTCTCCAGAAACGGTTCGTCGGACTACGTTGGGTCAGACTGACGACGGGACAAAGCAAGTCAATTTAGAAACGTCGCTACGAGTAGGCAACAAACTCGGCGGACATTTCGTAACCGGGCATGTTGATGGAGTAGGGACATTTCAATCGGCAATTCAGACGGCGACATCTTGGGAGATGACGTTTGCCACTCAGAGCGCATCTGTGGCGCGGTATATTCTTCCGAAGGGAAGTATTTCTGTGAATGGCATTAGTCTGACGATCGCAGATTGTGCCCCAGATGGCTCATGGTTTACGGTAGCGGTGATTCCTCACACCTATGCTGAAACCAACCTATGCCACCTCAAACCTGAAGGCTGGGTCAATTTAGAGGGTGATATTCTCGGCAAGTATGTTGAAAAGTTTTTGGGATCGGGACAGTCGTTATCCGATGCGATTCCCGATCGGATTTCCCCGACGTTTCTGGCCGAGCATGGCTATATGTAGTCGAGTCCTGTCGGAACCTATCGAGGTGATAGCAACGGATTTGGTAGCGGATAAACGGATACAGATTAGGCATCAGTACAATTTTTAATCTGCTACATTCGATCCGCTGCCAACGCAAAACCTCTCCACCAGTTCCGAAAGTTCACAAAGCGGACTCTGGAAGATTGTTCGCTTCTTGCAGGTTAATTAGCGGCTGTTTTCTGAGGAAGCTGACTTTGGCTGACCTGTAGCGATTTTGCCAATCTCGCCACAGACTGCTCTAGAGCAAATCCAGCATCTTCCGCCACCCAAGTACCATCTTGCATTTGTTGACGCAATTCAAAGTGCAGGTGAGGTCCAGTCGAGTTTCCAGTGCTGCCTACTCGCCCGATCGCGGCTCCTTGCTGAACAATATCACCAGGTTTAACAAACACTTCTGATAAGTGAGCGTAGAGGGTTTGTTGTCTTCCATCGGTGTGTTCGATCCCGATCGCGACGCCATAGCCGCCCATCAAGCCCGTCATAATTACCCGACCCGCTAAGGCCGCCAACACAGGAGTTCCCATCGGTGCCCCCAGGTCGGTTCCGGTGTGAATGCGCTGCGCTCCGGTGATGGGGTGAATCCGCCAGCCAAAGAACGAAGTAATAGCCGTCGGAATCGAGAGCGGAAAGAGCAGGCTCACGTTCCCGTTTCCTGGCATTCCGAGGGGACGAACCGTGCGATTGTAATAGGACTGAACAGTGCTGTAAGCACTGCCGACAGAACCACCGTTCCAGCCAATGCCGCTCGACGACAAACTGACTGGGCCGACCTGCACCTGTGCAGCACCGACTGAATCTGCCTCAGCAGATACTTCAGCAAATTTCGGACGAACTACGCCTGAAATCACATTCGAGATTGTTTTAGAAATGCCTGATGGTTTGACTGCTATAGGCGCTTTAGAAGCTGCTCCACAACTGCCGACTTGTCCCTTCTGTACCGAAAACTCGCACCCGGAGGTTCGCTCTGAGAACACAACCGCGTCAGGCGCTTCATAGTCTTCCGAAGCGGCGGGCGGCTGACCAATTAGGTCGGAAGCCGTATTTGCACGACTAGGCGCGCTTTCCACATTGCGCTCTGCGCTGACCGGAGCGGAGACTCTTTCAGAAGCTAAAGGCGGCGACGTTTCTGGAACTGCCTGTTCGGGAGGTGCGATCGCGGCAGCGGGATTGGGCTTAACCTTAACTACGACTGGAGATTCGAGGGCGGCGGCTTCGTTTCGCACAATGGTAATCGCAGGTGGCTCTGCTGGCAGCGTAGCTGTGGGGGCAGCAGTGGGTGCAATAGAGGATGGAGTAATAGAGACTGACGGCGAGGGAACTTGAGCAAGGGCAACTCCACTGCTAAAGACACTGAGGCTGCTAAGACAACCAAGGCGTTTGATCAAATTTTTACGACTGCACATCGCTTTAGCGGTTGAATTGGATTGCTGGGTCATCTTTGAGTCTCCTCACGCACAGTATGCTGATGGGTATTTATAAAAGTGTCTCGACAAAAAAATGTTTCGACAAATGCTTTGGCACTATCAATCCGACACCATGTGAGTTTATTAAAGTGCCGCTCACAAAGAAATTGATTCCGAGAAATTTCGGAAGTATTTACACTAATTAACCATATCTCTGCCCTATCGTACCGAGTTTTATGAAGATTTCATCGACAGCATTTTGCTGAGCCGCTAAATCAACTTACCGCCTTGAAGTCCGCCTGCTGACGTTAGGCTGCTACCAGTGCTAGCAGCCTGACACAGCGGTCGCTAGTGCCGTGAGCATTTCCAGTGACTCGACCAAAGGTGTCGGTTGTTCCCGGAGATTGCCAACGCCAACATTGGATCAAAATGGCTTTCGTGATCCGGTCAGGCTAAATTCGAGCTTTGAGAATGATCTCACTCAGGTTTGACGCATTTTCAGGACGCGATCGCTAAGCCGCTTCAGATAACTGAAATTCTATTCGTAGTTTCACTGAGGTGAGCCGGAGTGCTTCACAAAGCTTTTACAATTTTCCAAGCAATACATTGGCTGAATTAAGTACATAGCTTCGTCACTTTACCAAAACCGAGTAACGTTACCATAAAATCTTGCTTCTCTTTACCTCTTCATCCTTATGCACACTTGGCACTGGCAAATCTGGAACGATCTTCCCTACCTTACCTGTAGTCTGCTTGACCCGTGGCCGCATGGATTTTTTACCCAACAGTTTGCACCGCGATCGCCATTTGAATTGACGGAGATACTGAGCGCCGATGCTCAGCCTTACCGTACCCAGCAAATTCATGGTGATATTGTCCTTGCCCCGTCTGAAATTCTCAATCCTGACGATCGCGAGGAGTTCTCTCAGGCAGATGGATTGATTTCTGAACGAGCAGATCAAGCGGTGTGGGTCTGTAGCGCGGACTGTACGCCTGCTTTGATCGCCGATGTTAGGACGGGTCAAGTGTCTGCGGTTCATGCGGGCTGGCGGGGAACGGCGCTGAAAGTTATCCCGACTGCGATCGCTCGTCTGCGCGATCAAGGTAGCGATCTACAGGATCTTCGCGTAGCTTTAGGTCCAGCAATTTCGGGCGAGGTCTATCAGGTGTCTCATAGCGTAGCCATTGAGGTTGGTTCGACGATTACGGCGTTGCAAACCGATCTGCCTGACGCCGAAAAAATAGACCAATTACGTCAATTGCCCAATTCGCCCATTTTGCCTGACGCAACGCCGGGACGATCGCGATTAGATGTCCGACAGGTCAACCGGATGCAGCTAGAACAGTTAGGACTGATGCCAGAGCAAATTGCGATCGCGCCTCACTGCACCTATCAAGATCCGACGAATTTCTTTTCGTACCGTCGCGAGAAACTGAAGAAGGTTCAGTGGTCTGGCATCGTCAGTCGCTAATCCCATCCCAGTGGGGACTTAGGCGGACCCTTGCCAATACATAAGTTCTAATATCAATAATCGTAAGGATTCTTCGGTTGGGGCACTGGCTTGAGAGAATTGGCTTGCAGCGTGAGTTGCCGTTTCCCGTCCAGCGTTTCCGTAATCATTTGACCTTCTACTTCTAGCCAAGTATCTGCCGCATAGGCTTTGCGGTCGCCGGTTGTCAGCTTCACAGGCAAACTGACGGGATAGGCGTCTGCCGCACAGCAGGTAATGGCAAACCGAGTCAGCAGAAAATACTGCTCTGACAATTTTGGTGAGTACACTACGAATCCTTGTATCTTCGCTTTTTGTCCAGCGTAAGCATCGGGTTCGGGATACACCTGGAGCGATCGAATCCAATCAATCAAATTCTTGTCTTCAGAGCGGGAAGCGGCCCGAAACGCTTGGGGTTTGACTCGGGTGTAAGGAATGGCTTCTGCCACGCCACGATCGAGAGCCGTTTGGCTGGCAAAGGCTTGGGGGGTAAACACTAGCCCCGCGATCGCCATGATGAGCATCAAGAGACTGCCCCACCCCGGCGGAAACAGGCTGAGGTGCTGCATCGGTGGCATTTGCCGTCCGGGACGACGACTCGCTTTCCAGATAAAAAACGCTTTCAAGGCACTGACCAGCAACAGCGTAACGGCAGCCCCAACGGTCAGCCAACCATAATTTGGGTGAATCAGTAGAAAAAGCTGACCGGTGAGCCAGAACTTGAGTAAGGCAATGCCCCAAGCTGCGATCGCCATCACATCAAGCCACGGAAGAAGGGAGCGAAAAGAAAGTCGAGCCATGAACGGTTAACTGATATACAGGTTTAAAGCGAGCGTCAATAAGAACGTCAATTGGGCAGCGAGCAAAAAGAGGTAAAAGATTGCTCTGGGTTTGAAGATCGACAGCATCAGCCCAACCCCTTTAAGATCGATCATCGGGCCAAACACCAGAAACGCAACCAGAGAGCCGCTCGTAAACGTGGAAGCAAACGAGAGCGCGAAGAATGAATCTACCGTCGAGCAGATCGAAACGACACCCGCTAACAGCATCATTGCCAGAATCGAGGTCACGGGACTTTGACCCAAGCCAAGAATTAATTCTCGCGGCACAAACACCTGAATGACAGCCGCGATCGCGCTACCCAGAATGAGAACGCCGCCCAACTCGCGCATCTCTTGAATCGTGTTGTCTAGCAACAGCCGGAGTCGATAGCCAGTAGGTTTTGTCGCCGTCGCCACCATTGCCGCCTGTAACTCTGATGGGTCAGTAATCAATGGTCTTGCTGACTGCCCCAGGAAATACGTGCCGGATTGCAAGAGAGGAGACGTGCCGCTACTGTAATCGGCTGATGCTTGAGAACGGTAGGACAGAACCGACGCCAACGCAGGCTGCAATAACGGACGAACATCCTTTTGTGTCCCAAATACCCAGCCGATGATCGTCGCGATCAAGAGCGAAAACCCGATGCGATACAAAACGATTTCTGGCTGACCGCGAAACGCCGTCCACGTAGCCCAAAAGACGATGGGGTTGATCGTTGGAGCCGCAAGTAAAAATCCGATTGCTACCGGAACCGGCGCACCCTGCATCAGAAGCCGTCTTGCTACAGGTATGTTCCCACATTCACAAACGGGAAACAGAAACCCAATACAGCTCCCAACCAAAGATCCGAGTAAAGGATTTTTAGGCAAGAGTGCTAGCAGTCGCCGTTCATCGACAAAAAACTGTAGCAATCCAGAAAATAACACCCCCAGTAACAAAAATGGAATCGCCTCAACCAACAAGCTGAGGAAGAGGGTGAACGCATTGTTCAGTTGATTCATTTAAGTCCAGTTGCACCTGTTGTGAGGAGATTGAGGGATTCTAACCTAATTTCGGAATCTGTAATTCGCTTTTCATGAGGTGGGCGTATACTTTCATTGCCCAAAAAGGGGCGTAGCAGACGCGATCGCGCCCCTAATGGCGACCAAAATTACAAATTATTTCTAGTGAATAGAGGTATTTAAACCGGATTAACCATTCGTCTAGCGGCCCTATTGCAAATTGCAGCTTAGGAAGGAAAAATTATTTCTGCTTCAATAGCCTTCAGAAATCTAGAAAAATGCTGAGCGATCGCGAGAAAATCGTTAAAGATTTGTAAACTGTATAGCAGGCATGGTTCAATGCCACATTTTCAGAGGAGTCCCGTATGAAGCATCTAGTTACTGTTGAGCGTGGTTGTCTCATCGGTCATAGCTTGTCGCTGGCGTTTGGATTAGCAGGGCTGCTGCTGGTGTTGCCCAATCCTGACTTTATTGGAGCGCTCCCTACTATTGGTCAGTCGGCCTTTGGCTGGAGCATGGCAAATGGTGGGGTAGCCTATATTCTTTTGGGCGCAATTACTGTCAGCATTTACGCCTATCGAACCCTTGGTGTATGGCATTGGCTGACGTTCATGCTGCCCACGGTGGTTTTGTCGCTAGGCAGCGAACTGTTGGGGACGAGTACGGGATTTCCATTTGGCGCATATGGCTACCTCAGTGGGTTGGGATACAAAATTGCGGGGCTTGTGCCATTTACGATTCCGCTGTCTTGGTTTTATGTTGGCATGTGTTGTTATGTGCTGGCGCGGGCGGGATTAGAGCGATTGAAGTTCCCTCTGTGGGCGACGATCGTAGGCGCGATCGCGCTGGGTTCGGTGATGCTAACGGCTTGGGATTTCGTCCTTGACCCAGCGATGAGCCAAACCCCTTATCCGTTCTGGGAGTTTAAAGAAGTGGGGGCGTTTTTTGGCATGCCGTACCGCAATCTATCGGGCTGGTTTGGCACCGGGGCGTTGTTTATGGCGGTTGCTTCTGTGTTCTGGGGCAAGGTTTCCCTTAATCTTAGTCGTGCTCAGTTGACGGTTCCGTTGGCGGTTTACCTGATCAATTTTGCGTTTGGAGCCATCATTACCGTTGCTCAACTAGATTCTCGATTCTGGATTCCGACAGCGCTAAGTGTGAGCTTGGGTGTTGTGCCTGCGATCGCGCTTTGGGCAATGGCTCGATCTAGCTCCGCAGAGTCAGTGGAAAGCCTTTTACAAACGCCGCTTGCGACTACCAATCGCGGCGATGTGCCACCCGTTACGGTTGGAATTGCTCAAAAGTAAGGCTGAGTCATCGGTTGTTCTAGATAGGGGCGTTCCCATAGGGTCTCTATCTAGAAAAATGGCCGTATTCAGAAATAGTTGTGTTGAGAACTAGCTGTATTTAGAACGATTAGAGGAACAAAGGGGTATCGGATTGACGACCACACTTTTTCGGGTAGGACTCTACAGCCTGGGTTTGATCCATTCCCAGGCTTTCGCATTTTCGGGTGAAGATGCCGTTCTCGCCGGGCTACTGATTATTCAGATCCCGGCGATCGCGATTCTGCTGTCCCGACTTCTCAAAGGCCCGACTCGTCATCCGCCGCTTGAGCCTCGATCACCTCGACCCGGACTGTTTGGACAAGTGAGTGTCGTGGTTCCAACGCTGAATGAGGCGAAACGCATTTCTCCCTGTCTTGAAGGATTAACGCGCCAAACCTATGAGGTGCGAGAAATAACGGTCGTCGATAGCCGTTCGACCGATGGCACTCCAGCGCTGGTTCAAGAGGCGCAACAGAGCGATCCTCGCTTTCGGCTCATGACGGATGATCCGTTGCCCTCCGGCTGGGTTGGGCGTCCGTGGGCGCTCCATTCTGGCTTTCTGGCCAGTTCTCCCCACAGCGAATGGATTTTAGGCATTGATGCCGATACGATTCCGCATCCGGGACTCGTGTGCAGTTTATTGGAAACCGCGATCGCAGAAGATTACGATCTGATCACGCTCTCACCGCGCTTCATTCTCAACTACCCAGGCGAGATTTGGTTACAGCCCGCGCTGCTCATGACCTTGGTATATCGCTTTGGACCTGCTGGAGATCAAGACAATCCGCCCGAGCGAAAAATGGCGAACGGACAATGTTGCCTCTGTCGGCGATCGCTGCTGGTTCAATTAGATGGCTATGCCAGCGCTCGAAACTCGTTCTGTGACGATGTGACTCTAGTCCGCTATGCCGCCGCACGCGGAGCTAAAGTCGGCTTTCTCGACGGAGCCAAGGTGCTAAAAGTCCGCATGTACGACGGCATGAAAGAAACGTGGGATGAATGGGGGCGATCGCTCGACCTCAAAGATGCGGCTACTAAGGGTCAGGTGTGGGGAGATCTATGGTTATTGACGGCAGTGCAGGGATTACCGCTATTCATGCTGCTAATTTCTGGCTTTCTTGTGGCCAACGGAAACACGACGCTCCCAGCTTTAATCTCGCTCGGTGTAAATGGGTTTTTAGTCGCGATTCGGATTGCCTTAAATTGGGCGATCGCACCCTCATATGATCTCTCTCAAGCAACTGCTCGCTGGCTCTTCTGGTTTTCTCCTCTCGCCGATCCCCTCGCCGTCCTCCGAATTTTCCTTTCCTCTACCCAAACTCCCACCCGTTGGCGTGGCAGAACCTACTAGTGGTTCACCTTAAACTGAGTTGAGTCGCCTTATTTTCTATCCTTCATCCCTCATCCCTCCTCGCGAAGCGGGTCGAAGACCTCCCTCATCCCTTCTTCCGATTGTTTCAGATTGTTTCAACCCATCCTCCTAACTGCTGAACCGTTCACCAACCGTAGTAAATTGGGGAAAATTATTCATCAAGCGAGGTCAGGTGACGGGTTCTTAGCGGAAGTTGTCGCCTAGCTGGTTGATGTTTGATAACAAAAGGAAAACACTCATGGTTCAACGTGGTTCTAAAGTCCGCATTTTGCGTGAAGAGTCCTACTGGTTCCAAGACGTTGGAACGGTTGCTTCTATTGATCAAAGTGGCATCAAATATCCGGTGATTGTCCGCTTCGATCGCGTTAACTATACTGGCTACAGCGGCAATGCAAGTGGTGTAAACACCAACAACTATGCCATGAATGAATTAGTTGAAGTCGAGCCTCCAAAGGCTAAAGCAGGCAAGGCTCCGGCGTCAGCATCAGCGGCTGCGAAACCTGGGAAAGTTGAGGCTAAACCAGAAACGCAGAAGAAAAAAGACTAATCTCCTGCGAATTAACTGTTTACTCCGAAAACTAACACTGTTGCATTCATCGAGTAGAATTCAAACAAGAATTCTGCTCGATTTTGTGCGACTTTCAGCTTCATTAAACTAGGGTTATTTCAGGTAGCTGCTGTTGCTCAAACCTCTGTTGCTTAGACTCTTTAAAGACGCAAGCAAAAAAATGTCGCGTTTTAC
Organism: Myxacorys chilensis; assembly: GCF_059505265.1. Classification (NCBI taxonomy): domain Bacteria; kingdom Bacillati; phylum Cyanobacteriota; class Cyanophyceae; order Leptolyngbyales; family Leptolyngbyaceae; genus Myxacorys; species Myxacorys chilensis. Next base: position 27,146 of record NZ_JCACKG010000002.1, read on the forward strand.
TTGAGGAAAAGCCAGCCCGACCAAAGCAGCAAGTGGAGTGTAACAATTCCCCAGAACACTGCTTGATAAGACCTCTTTTTATTCTTGTGACGAATCGTGCGTTGAGCAACGAACCCTCCTAACCATCCACCTGCTAGTTCATGCAGATGCAATCTGTTTTCTGAAATTCTCCATCTGTTCCGCTTCGCACGAAACTTATCATCCTTGTACAGTGCAAAAGTCCATACACTCATTGTGGGATAGAGAATAAGCGGAATGGGATTAGCAGTTACCAATGCAAATTGGATCGCTCCCCACATTGGCAACGCCGATAGAAGCAATGTTGCCAACACTAGAACTAGATGCTTAAGTACGGTGTTTCTAGATGTGGATCTATTTGTTGAAGCGGAGACAGATTTGGCTCTTGCGCCTAAGATAAAAGCGTTGTCTGCACGAACTTCGTTGTTCTGGTTGAAGGTTGGGTAATAGTAAATTACATCACCTGCCTGCGGACGACGGGTTCTATCTTTCAATGCAGTGATGTGAAGAAACACATCCTGGCTACCATCGGCTGGTTGGATGAACCCAAATCCTTGCTCATCTTTCCATACGGTCAGTTGCCCTCTGTGCAGACCCGGTTTCATTCAAGAAGCCTTAACTTACTACTGCTTCGTAACGTACCCACGCTAAGACTAGAACTAGCAAGCTTTAGGTTCTCTCAATCTATGGATTAGCTCGACCTATGGATTAGCTCGACCTATGGATTAGCTCTCCCAATCCCACACTGGTTTGAACTCGTGATAGCGTGAGGGTGTTCAGCTAAATTCTTTTCCTCGTGCCAGAACTTCCCGAAGTTGAAACGGTTCGCCTCGGCCTAAATCAAGTCACTCTCGATCAAACCATTCAGGGCGGCGATGTGTTGCTTGATCGCACGATCGCGGCTCCTAGCTCTTCCTTAGAATTTGTTGCCCAATTGCAGGGCTTATCGATTGTTGAATGGCATCGCTACGGAAAATACTTGCTTGCCGAACTTTCTTCATCGCCAGCAAGTTGGCTTGGCGTTCATCTTCGGATGACGGGACAGTTGCTATGGTTGAGCCAGAACGAGCCACTGCAAAAACATACTCGTGTTCGATTATTCTTTCCGAACGGGCAAGAATTGCGGTTTGTTGATCAGCGCACCTTTGGACAGATGTGGTTTGTCCCCCGCGATCGCACTCCCAAATCTATCATTACCGGGCTGCAAAACCTGGGGCCTGAACCCTTCTCAGACGAGTTTTCGGAGGAATATTTTGCCCAATGGCTGCGCGATCGCAAGCGCCCGATCAAAAATGCACTCCTCGATCAAACCCTCGTTGCTGGAGTCGGAAACATCTACGCGGATGAAGCGCTTTTTCTAAGCAAAATTCATCCTCAAACGCTGTGTACAACGCTGAGCGATTCAGACATCAAGCGTTTGCGAGAGAATGTAATTCAAGTTCTCAAAGACAGCATTGCAGCTAGAGGCACATCATTTAGCGATTTTCGCGATGTGTCGGGTGTTAATGGCAATTATGGTGGCATCGCTTGGGTTTACGGACGCGATGGAGCAGAATGCCGCGCCTGTACAACACCGATTGAACGCCTAAAGTTGGCAGGACGATCGGCGCATTTCTGCCCTCAGTGCCAACGCCGTCAATCGGTTAACCCTTGAGCCAAGTCTCAATTGGATCGGTTGATTTGACGAGGTGCATTCCTGCCTCTGCAAATCGCCTAAACGCAGCATCAGCTTGCTCACTAAAGTCAATTACACCTGGAACAACAACCGGAGAGGTGCAATCTTCTAATAAATAAACCTTTTGGGCAAGACGCAGATCTTTCGCCTTAATTTCAGTGAGCAAATCATCGATCGTCCACGCAACGCAGTGGCTCTTTGCTTGTCCCGCAATGATCACCGCATCAAAATCAAACAGTGATTGGATGAGATGACTATTCTTCTCGGCGATAAGCTGTCCATCAATACTAGAAAGAACTTCTGGACTCAGCGCAGAGTAGTTTTCTGTAAGAGGATTATTGCCTTTAATCTCAAAGTTCGTCTGGCTGCTGCGAGCGATGCAGTGAAAGAATGTTGCTTCCTCAAAGGCAGAAACTAATGCGTGTCCAATACCGCCCAACATTGAGTGATACGCCCACACCGTTAACGGATATTTTCCATCTTGAGTCAGTTGCTTAGTATAGTGCAGCGCATGATTTTGCAGTGCCTCATAATTGCCGCGCTTTAGACTGTACGCGATCGCAGGATTGACCTTCCAAACTCCATTCTCAACATCGTCTAGGGTAATCATTGTGGCAGTTGGCGTGGGATGTTCTCCTGCCTCATTGATCCAAAAGATCGGATGAAAAATTTGCATCGCCGTGTGCGTGTCCATCGTCGGAGCAATTTCTGTAATGACTCCGAGGTTGCGATAAATGAATTGACACAAGCGATCGCTATCCTCTACCGCTCCCTGACCTGACTGCCCGCCCACAAACAACTCAAAATCAGGAATGCAGAACGTATTTTGCACATCGATCGCCAGCAAACACACCCGCCGATCATCCGATGACGCAGGCTGAATCTGATGCTGCTTTGCCCACTGCTCAGCGTCGATCGCACGTTGCTGGTAAGGAACACGCCAAAAGGTGCCGACTTTCGTGCGATCGTAATGTGCCGGAATCGGAAGCTGCATCATACGGGTATCGCCGCTTGAATGGACTGAGAAACTTAGGAAACTCGTAACTGAGTTACTGATTCAAGAGATCATGGCACGACTGACGTTACGAGATAGCTCAGTATGCCCTAACCCTTCAACTCTTTAGCAAATCTTTATTACCAATTCCCAAACCAGATTTGATGCTGAGTTCCTAACTACTCAAATTTTAACTTCTTTATTTATGAAAACCCATTCTAGAGAACGATTGCACCGCATGCGCGCTAGCACCTAAAGCATGTTTCCTACTACTCCAGTTGTTGCATCAAGAAATGCTGAGACTTTACCGACTTGCGCTTTGGCATTCTCAAACAACGAACGATCTCTATAAGCAGATCTGTTCTTGCTTAGCTTTCCACAAATATTTTGCCGATTCGTTCTAGGCACAAATTTCACCAAAGTGAGTTCCGATACTTCAGATTCATACCGTTTAAATACAATCGAAGGGAAGCGAAAATTGGTGGACGAAAGCAGTTTTTCTAATAGGATATGAAACCTTTCGGAGTTAGGTTCTCTAGTAAGCGAGCTTATCACTCTGTAGAAATACGAAAATTACAACTGAGTGATTTAACCTTTCAATAGCTTCTTGACCGTTTCAAACGAACTACCTAAATAATATGTCTTTAGTAAATCAAAAACTCGATAGTGGTTTTCTCTAAGTGTTTCGATATTCCATTCATTATAAGTCATAAAAATGTAATTAGTATTTGCTCTGTTTTCTATGGAGCCCTTATATTTAGTTTTTTTATCAGGAAACTCTTTATTACTTAGTGATGAATTCTTCTTTCTATCTACTAAAACTACATTTCCAAGCCTGTGAACCCACTTTTTATGATCGAGTTCAGAAATACTAGAGGTTTCTCCTAAAATTCTAGGCATTATATGTTCCACAGAGGAAGTGCTGCCATCAAAGTAAATTCTCGAATTCAAACTACTTGATAAGAGATCTATTTTTAGTAGTAGGTAACGAGTTTTGTTAATTCTTTGCCCTGCGTAGTCCCCCCACTTTTCATTGTCAAGAAAATCGAGAAAGTGCTCAATTTCAACAACAGTAGAAGCTTTTTCGTCTTGATATTCATACTTTAGGACAGGAGAATCAAGAAACTGTGATGCCAGTTCTTTTATATCTCCGGTTTGTTTTGATATCTCCTCCATCTTTCTTAGTAAAATGAAGATTCTTGATTGAAGGTTTCCCTTACCCGTCAACCAGTAAACTGAGCAAAGGTTATCTAACCTAATTAAAAAGTCGCAAATTCTAAACTCTTTGAAGCATGCCCTGTAATGCATTAAGGGAGCAACATAAGCATTCCCGTAAGTTTTTGCTAGTATGTAATTAAGATTTACGAAAAAGTTTCCAACCTCATTGGTACAGATATCATTACTGGTAATAGCCTGCAAATGCTTAGCGTAGCGACCGATGACTTCAAAAGTTCCCTCTCCTCTAGTTAACATATTTCTACCATACATAAATTTGAAGGCTTTGTTAAGGTTTTTGTTGTCATCACTTCTATATTTCATTGTTATAAAAACGATAGCCCACAAGAACTCATCAAATGAATTATATGGTTCATTTATAGCGCTTTCATATTTCTCCCATTTCTCGGCAAATTCTTTTCGGTTGCCCTCATCTTTTATGTGCCTTAAATTTTGTGCTCTTAAGATATCACTTGCTTGTAGTTGAAGACCTCGGCTATTTAGCACCGTAAATAAATTGTAGGCATCATCAAGATTATTAGGAGTTGACAAATATATTATTAAAACTCTCGTACTAGGTTGTGTTGACATTTCAGCGAAGTTCAATCAGCAAGGCAGTGAAATAAA
>NZ_JCACKG010000003.1:0-2207 GCF_059505265.1 Myxacorys chilensis
CCGGTGGTGCTGTCGAGAAGGTCCTGCGTGGCAGGCGTCCCCACGTAGCGCTCGGCGTCCCTGTTGCGGCCGAGGATCAGCCCGTCGCGGTCCACGATTGAGGCCGTCCAGCTCTCGGGAACGCCGCCGGTCTCGAAGAGCTGCCCCAGCCGCGCGGTGTCGAGGCTGAGGCCCAGGAGCAGGGGCGTGCCGCCCTCGCCCGCGACCCGCATGACGAGGCTGAAGGCGTTCGTCTGCGCCACCGGCGCGTAATGAAGGCCCGAAGCGACGATGCCGCCGGTCTCGAGCGCTTCGGCATCCACGGAAAGCCGCAGCTCGGGCAACGGCACGCCCCAGGCCGCCTTGGCGTTGACGATCTCCTGTCCTTCCGTGTCGCGCAGCACGGCCTGGAGGCCCTGCCGCCGCAGGACCTCGACCGTCTGCGCATGGAAGGCTTCGAGGTCCCCCTCGCGCAGGTAGGGTGACAGCGACAACACCACGAGCGCCGAGCGCAGCCCGGCCATCTCGCGCTCCACGCTCAGGGCGATGCGTCGAGCGGCCTCGAGCGCCTCGGCCTCCACGCGCCGCCGCTCGACCGCGGCGAACTGCGACAACAGGATCGCGACGAGCACGAGCATTGGCAAGGCAAAGGCCAGTGCGTAGGCCAGCAGATGCCTGCGCACTGATCGCCCGCTTGGCGGGCCTGCCGTCTTCGCTGCCGCTTCCGGCAAGGTCTGCCCGTCCCTCGGATTTAGTCGCCCGGCTAAGCGAAACGCTCGGTGGACAGTCCGGGTTCCGGGCGGCAAAGGATCCCTACCCCACCCCAACCGTCAGACCTCGTCGGGTAGCCTACGCACCGCCCCCTGGGCCGCCGATGTGGCGAGCATGGCATAGGCCTTCAGCGCCGTGCTGACCCTACGCGCCCGCGGCGCGGCCGGGCGCCATCCTCGGGCCTCCTGCTCGACGCGGCGTCGGGCGAGTTCGGGCTCGGGCACCGCCAGAGTGATGGTCCGCGACGGGATGTCGATCTCGATCCGGTCGCCGTCCTGCACCAGGCCGATGGTCCCCCCCGAGGCCGCCTCGGGGCTCACATGGCCGATTGACAGGCCCGAGGTCCCCCCCGAGAAGCGCCCGTCGGTGACGAGGGCGCAGGCCTTCCCCAGGCCCTTCGACTTCAGGTAGCTCGTGGGATAGAGCATCTCCTGCATCCCCGGCCCGCCCTTCGGCCCTTCGTAGCGGATCACCACCACGTCGCCGGCCTTGATGCGGTTCGACAGGATCGCCTCGACGGCGGCGTTCTGGCTCTCGAAGACCCGCGCCGGCCCCGCGAAGACGAGGATCGATTCGTCCACCCCGGCCGTCTTCACGATGCAGCCCTCGGGCGCGAGGTTGCCGGCCAGCACCGCAAGGCCGCCGTCTTGTGAAAAGGCGTGCTCCGCATCACGGATCGCGCCCTTCTGCCGGTCGAGGTCGAGCTCCCTCCAGCGGCGTGACTGGCTGAAGGCCTCGGTCGTCGCTACGCCCCCAGGGGCGGCGAGGAAGAACTGACGCACCGACTCGTGGTTGGTGCGGCTCACATCCCACTGGTCGATGGCCGCGCCAAGGCTGCGAGCATGCACCGTCGGCACCTCGCGGCGCAGGAGCCCGGCCGCATCGAGCTGGCCGAGGATCGCCATGATCCCTCCGGCCCGGTGCACGTCCTCCATGTGCACGTCCGACTTCGCGGGCGCGACCTTGCAGAGGCAGGGCACCCGGCGCGACAGCCGGTCGATGTCCTCCATGCCGAAGTCCACGCCCCCCTCGTGGGCCGCCGCGAGTATGTGCAGGACGGTGTTGGTCGAGCCCCCCATCGCGATGTCGAGCGCCATGGCGTTCTCGAACGCCTCCTTGGTGGCAATGGACCGCGGCAAGACACTTTCATCGTTCTGCTCGTAGTACCGGCGCGCCAGGTCCACAATCAGGTGCCCCGCCTCCACGAAGAGCCGCTTGCGATCCGCATGCGTGGCGAGCGTCGAGCCGTTCCCCGGCAGCGACAGCCCCAGCGCCTCGGTCAGGCAGTTCATGGAGTTGGCGGTGAACATGCCCGAGCAGGACCCGCAGGTCGGGCAGGCGCTGCGCTCGATCTGCTGAACCTCTTCGTCCGTCACGGCATCGTCTGCGGCGGCGACCATCGCGTCCACGAGGTCGAGCGCAACCTCCCTGCCCTTCAGGACGACCTTCCCGGCCTC
>NZ_JCACKG010000004.1:0-2205 GCF_059505265.1 Myxacorys chilensis
ACGAAGGTCCGCACCACCCGTCGGCGCAACCGCGACTGGGCCGAGCCCGTGGCCGAGCTCGGTCTCGCCGGGAACGCGGCGTTCGTGGTCGGTCCTCGCTCGCTCACCGCCCACCTCGACCTGGGGGGCCGGGTGTTCCTGCACACCTACGACGCGACGGCCGATGTCGACGGCACCCGCCTCGCCGGGATCCTCACCGCGCCGCTCGTGGTCGCCCAGTGGATCAACGCCCAGTACCTGTTCTCCACGACCGATCCCGAGGTGTTCGGATCGGGCTCGAAGGCCGTCCACAACGTGGTGGGCGACGTGGGGGTGCTGAGCGGCCCCGGCGGCGACCTGCGGCGCGGCCTGCCCCGACAATCGGTCCGCGCCGGCGCACGCCTCCTCCACGAGCCGGTCCGGCTCCTCGCCGTCGTGGAGGGCCGGACCGACCACATCGACGCGACGCTCGCGGCCTCCACGACGCTCCGCCAGCTCGTCGCCAACGGCTGGATCCTCCTCGTGGCCCGTTCCGGGCCCGGTGCCGGGTGGCAGCAGCGCACAGCGGACGGGTGGGCAGCTCGTGACCTCGACCCGGTCGCGCCCGACGCCTCCGCATCGGCGTTGCAGGACGTCGGATGACGGCCACCGTCGGCATCATCGGGGGCGGCCAGCTGGCCCGGATGCTCCACCACGCGGCCATCCCGCTGGGCGTCGACGTGGTCGTGCTGTGCGAGGACGGCCGAGCTCCGGCCGTCGCCGCCGGCGCCGCCCACTGCCCGGGCAGTCCGGACGACCTGGACGCGCTCGAGCGCCTGGCGGGGCGCTGCGACGTCGTGACCGTGGACCACGAGCGCACACCGGCCGGGCTCATCGAGCGCCTCACCGGCCTCGGCCACCGGGTGGCGCCCGGCGCCACCGCGGCACGCATGGGCCAGGACAAGGCGCGCGCCCGGCTGTTCCTCGGCGACCACGCGGTGCCGATGGCCCCGTGGACCCTCGCCTCGGAGGCAGCCGAGATCGACGCCTTCGCCGAGCGCCACGGGTGGCCCCTGGTGCTGAAGGCGCCCACCGGCGGCTACGACGGGCGAGGGGTGTGGACGGTGGCGGGGCCCGGGGAGGTCGACGCCGTCGTCGTGGAGCAGCGGCGGCCGCTCCTCGTCGAGCCCCACCTGTGGTTCGACCCCGAGCTCGCCGTGATGGTGGTGCGCTCGTGGTCGGGCGAGACCGTGGCGTACCCGCCGGTGGAGACGGTCCAGCGCGACGCCCAGTGCCACGAGGTCGTGCTGCCGGCGGCCGTCGGGCCCCGCCTCGACGCCGAGGCCCGGCAGCTCGCCGTGCGGATCGCCGACGCCGTCGGGCTAGTGGGGGCCATGGCGGTGGAGCTCTTCACGACCGACGACGGGCTGCTCCTCAACGAGCTCGCGGTCCGCACGCACAACTCGGCGCACTGCACGATCGAGGCGTGCGCCACGTCGCAGTTCGAGAACCACCTGCGTGCCGTCCTCGACCTCCCCCTCGGTGCCACCCACGCCGTCGTCCCGGCCGCCTCGATGGTCAACGTGATCGGCCGACCCGACGGCAGCGACCCCTTCAACCACATCCGAGGCGCGCTCGCCGTCCCCGGGGCCCACGTCCACCGCTACGGCAAGGAGCCCCGGCCGGGCCGGAAGCTGGGGCACATCACCGCCACCGGGGCGACACCGGCCGAGGCTCGCCGGGTGACCCACCGGGCGACCGCCGCGCTGGCCGCGGGTCTGCCCCGATGACCGCCCCGTCGGTCGGCGTGGTGATGGGCAGCGCCTCGGACCTCGAGGTGATGCACGGCGCGGCGACGGCTCTCGAGGAGCTGGGCATCGCCCACGAGGTCCGGGTGGTGTCGGCGCACCGGACGCCCGAGGGCATGGCCGACTACGCCCGTGGCGCGGCAGGGCGAGGCCTTCGGGTCATCATCGCCGGGGCCGGCGGCGCCGCCCACCTCCCCGGGATGCTGGCCGCGCTCACCGAGCTCCCCGTCATCGGGGTCCCGGTGCCCCTGCGCCACCTCGACGGGCTCGACTCGTTGCTCTCGATCGTGCAGATGCCCGCCGGCGTCCCGGTCGCCACCGTCGGGATCGGCAGCGCCCGCAACGCCGGGCTCCTCGCCGGGCGCATCCTGGCCACCGGGGACCCGGCGCTGGCCGCACGGGTCAGGGCGCTGCTCGAGCAGGCCGCGGCCATGGCTCG
>NZ_JCACKG010000005.1:0-30147 GCF_059505265.1 Myxacorys chilensis
CCTCTCGACCGCTTGACCAATATAACAATAGAAATATAAGGGTGTCAAGCTGTTCCTGCAAGAAAATTGGAAAAAGACAATGGATAAGCTCAAACATAAGCTCAGAAACAGATTGGGCAGTTACTAAACCGATTAACCCATAGTGGAAGAATGGAAGACGCTGGGTTCTGGTGATGGGCGTGACCGCGATCGCAGGTTTAATAATTTCAACGCCTCCATAAGCTTCAGATAGGAGAGTAGTCCTTCTTAGTGTTGAGGTGAAGAATCATCCCAAATAATCTTTCCCATGCTAGAGGCAGTGGAGCAGTAAGCGTTAGCACAATATGAAGAGTTGAGATCAGTTTCAAAGTTTTTGACGAAGCGCTCATCGAGCTTGGCTAGGTTTGGGTATGACTCGCATTCTTGTTGTGGACGATGTGGCTGATAATTCTTTTTTGCTTCAAACTCTTCTGGAGTGCGAGGGTTATCAGGTAGACGTTGCTGATAGCGGTTGGGAAGCTCTTGTCAAAATGGAATCTGCACCGCCAGATCTAGTATTGCTAGACATCATGATGCCGGGCATGAGTGGGTATGAAGTTGCTCATCGAATCCGCCAAAATCATCAGCTTGATTCGGTTCCAATTTTATTCGTGACGGGATACGATTCTCCTGCGGCTGCGATCAATGATCCGGTTCAATTTACTGGAGTCATTCGTAAGCCTGTAGAGGTAGATAGTTTAGTGATGCAAGTACAAGCTGCATTAGATCAGGATGAGTAATATTGAGACAGTAGTTCCTAGGACGACTTTTAAGCGAAGTAGTGGGGTTTTATTGCATCCAACTAGTCTACCTAGCCAATTTGGAATTGGAGATTTAGGCAAGGCAGCCTATAAGTTCATTGATTTTTTAGAGCAAAGTGGTCAGGCCTGGTGGCAGATTCTACCTTTAGCACCGACAGGGTACGAACACTCACCTTACACTATGAACTTTAGTGCATTTGCAGGAAATCTACTGCTGATTGATTTAGAACGATTGATGGAAGAGGGCTTGCTGCGTCGAGAGGAGTTGAAGCCGCTTTCAAATAGCGATTCGCTCCGCGAAGCTCCGAAGGATCGCGTTGATTTCGATCAGGTTGTTCCTTACAAGATTCAGTTACTTGAGCTAGCGTACTCTCGCTTTAAGCCAGACACTCTATTTGAGCAGTTTGCTCAGGAGCAGGCTTACTGGCTAGACGACTTTGCTTTATTTATGGCGCTTTTAGAGGCGCATGAAGGGGAGCCTTGGACAAAGTGGGAGACATCGATCGCACGACGAGATCCTGATGCAATTCGTGAACAAAAAGAGAAATTCCAGACAAAAATTCAGTTCTATAAGTTCTCGCAGTTTAAATTCTTTCAGCAATGGTCGGCGTTGAGAGACTATGCTCACCAGAAAAATATCAGCATTATCGGCGATGTTTCAATTTACGTCTGCCACAATAGCTCTGATGTGTGGGCAAATCCTGAGCTATTTAAACTCGATCCAGAAACGTTAGAGCCTGCCTTTATTGCTGGAGTTCCACCCGACTACTTTAGTGAGACGGGTCAGCTTTGGGGGAATCCTGTTTATGACTGGCCGCGATCGCAAGAAACCAAGTTTGATTGGTGGATTAAGCGTTTTCAAGCAACCTTACAATATGTCGATGTTGTTCGGGTTGATCACTTCCGTGGATTTGAGGCCTATTGGCAAGTTCCAGCCGGGGAAGTAACAGCCATGAATGGAGAGTGGGTGAAAGCACCGGGAATCGAGTTTTTTGAAACTTTGAAAGAAAAGCTTGGAACTCTACCGATCATGGCGGAGGATTTAGGGATTATCACTCCAGAGGTTGAGGAGTTGCGCGATCGCTTTGAGTTTCCTGGAATGCGAATTTTAATGTTTGCGTTTGATGGCGATCCAAACAATGTTCATCTACCCACTCGTTACGTTCCCAATTCAATCGTTTATCCTGGAACCCATGATAATGACACCGCGATCGGATGGTGGGGAAAGGCAAGTGATCAAGAGAAGCAAAATGTTTTGCGCTACCTAGGTCATGATTCAGCCGAGGAAATTTCAGAGATTATTCATTGGCAAATGATTCATACTGCAATGGCATCAACTGCCAGTCTAGCTATCATCCCATTACAAGATATTCTAGGGCTTGATCACACGGCTAGAATGAATGACCCAAGCCAGAATGCAGGAAATTGGCGCTGGCGGTATCTCAGTTCTGAAATGCTCACACTAGAGCTGTCAAAGCAGCTTTTAGAGTTGACCGAGCAAACCAATCGCATCGCAACCTAAGAATAGATAGGTTGGAATAGAGACACGATCGCAAGCCTAACAGGTTTGCGATCGTGTCTTTCCTAATTAGACTCGTTGAGCCATTTGATAAGCACTTGTAAGTTTATCTAACTGCTGAATTAGCAAGCTAAGGAACAAGCCTACATCGGTTACAACGCCTACAGATTCAACAGAGCCGCGATCACTGAGTTTTGTCACAACAGCAGGATTGATATCGACACACACCATTTTTACTCCAGCAGGAGTCATATTTCCAACCCCAATGGAGTGCAACATGGAAGACAACATTAAAATCATGTCAGCTCCAGCAATCAGACGAGCATAATCTTCTTGCGCTTTCATCAAATCCATCTGCGTATCTGGTAACGGTCCGTCATCTCGAATCGATCCCGCTAATGAAAATGGAACATGATTACGAACGCACTCGTAGAAAATCCCCTTGTCGAGAACACCTTCTTCAACGGTTTTGGCAATACTGCCATATCTGCGAACGGTATTGATCACTTTAAGATGGTGACGATGCCCACCGCGAACCGAGACGCCCCGCTGCATATCTACCCCCAGCGATGTGCCCATGAGCGACTGTTCCATGTCGTGAACCGCGATCGCGTTGCCGCCGAGCAACGCCTGCACATATCCTTCACGAACCAAATGAGCGAGATGCTCGCCACCGCCTGTGTGAATCACGACTGGACCTGCGCTCACCACGACGCGCCCACCCTGATCGCGAATCTGTCTCAGTTCCCAAGCGATTTGTTCAACCACTAACTCCACTCGGCGTTCACTCGACACGCCTGCACCCATAAAACTAAATTCTTGAGTATTGCGCTGTTCTCGAGATTCGGGTTTGCGGATCGTCCGAATTCCTTCGACGCCGACGACAACGCGATCGCTCGTTTGCAAATCTCTCAACAGTTTACATTCAGCAGTTTTAGAATCGGCAGACACCGCGATCGCGGCATCCATGCGCTGTTTATCTACTGTGACCCACTCGTTGTTGATGCGCACTTGAGTTGGATAGATCGTAGTCACATAGAAATCATCGGGCGCAACACCAATTTGAGCGACAGCTTCAAGAAGGCAATCACACACTTCTTGAGGCGGAGGCAGTGCACCTAAGTCGATCAATTGAGACATGATCGTTTCCATCACACTATGCGATGGAGCCGTCACCTTGACGTCTGCTGAAGAGGTACTCTGCCGCTGCACCCCCAAGTTAAAGTTGAGGACTTGAAAACTTCCACCCGCCTCAACCACAACATCTAAAGCGCGATTAATCAAGCCTGAATCCAGCAAGTGACCCTCCAACCGAATTGTCCGGCTTTCGATTGTCGCGCTTGCGTGAAGCTCTACTCGTACAGGTTCAGTCACTCTTAAAGTCAGGCATTTTGCTGCACCACCCGCCTTGAGAAACTCTGTCAATGGCGTTTCAATCACGCGAAATCCTGCTTCAGCAACGCGCTTTTTAAGGTCATCGCTCGCTTGATTCATGATGACTACATCATCAATGTTGACCGAATTACAAGCGAAATTCGCTGCATCCGCTTCGGCAACAGCAATCCGCTTTTCAGCAGGAACCCGCATTTCAATTAAGCGGTTAGAATACGCATCAAACGCAGGGGGATAGTAGAGTAAATATCCGTTTTTTAACGGACAGAAACACGTATCTAAATGGTAGAAACGCTCATCCATCAACCGCAATGACAACACTTCTACATCCAGCCATTTTGCTAGGTAGGGATGAGAATCCAGTTCAGAGCGAAAGCCATAGCCTGCCCACAACCACCGACCTTCGCGATCGAACAATGCATCCCCCGCGCCTTCAAACGGCAACTCTGGCGGCAATTCATGCACTGTAAATCCATTCTCTTCAAGCCACTGTTTAAAGAACGGTTCTTCCCCTTGCCGTTCTTTGTGAAAGAAGCGACTCAAAACGGCAACGTCGCCCAACACCAAGCCAGCGTTGGCAGTAAATACCATATCTGGAACGCCAATTTGAGGTTTAACAAGATCGACGATCGCATGATCTTTAATGACGCTGTGTAGTTTTTGCCACTGGTCAACGGCGCGATCGCGGGACGATTTGTGAATATTGCCCTCCATCCAAGGATTAATGACATAATCCACGTCGTAATGGTCGGGCGCGCACATAAGGAAGCGAAGGGATGAAGTCATAGAGAGATCTTGGGTGATTGTGCAATGAACGCGACATAGCATTATAGGCTGCTAAAAGAGGCATTCCTACAAGTGCTAAAGCCGTATGTCATGAGAACATTAGACTTCTGTAGAACTCATTTTTACAGTTTGAGCAAATTGCAGAGTTTTGATGTCGATCGCGTGAGAAGAATAGCGCAATATTTAGAAGCTGCAATTGGCTCTGAAGGATCGCATTCAGTCTAGAAGTCGTGATTAACCCCTCATAGGACTTACATAAATCGTTTCGATGCTATAAGTGCAGCCACAGGTCTCTACAAACAGAGTTTCTTTGGTAACGAGGGTTCTTCCATCGTAACGAAGGTTGCTTCTGGCATAAGGAAGATTGCTTCCGTCGCAAGGAAGATTGCTTCTACCTCAAGGAAAGCTGCTTCTGGTGGAAGGAAGGGTTGCTTTTGCTGTAAGGAAGGTCGCTTTTGTCGTAAGGAACTCTCCTTCTGGCGTAAGGTAAGGTTGCTTCCGTCGCAAAGAAAGTTGCTTCTGGTGAAAGGAAAGTTGCTTCTAGTGGGAGAAACCTTGCTTCTAGCGTGGGGAATGTTGCTTCTATGATTGAGTCTAGGTTCAATATCGTTTAAGGTTCAGTGTCGTGATGCCACTGAGCACGTAAGTCCTAACTTAGTAAATGTCTATTTGTCTGTTTTCTTTATACTAAAGCTAGTGATTTGGTGAATTAGCGATGAGTCAGCTAGAAGTCAACCAAACAGAAGCAGGTCAGACAGAGGCGCGGATGCATTGGACAACTGCCGATCTAGAGCTACTTCCAGAGAACGGTAAGCGCTACGAAATTATTGATGGAGAATTACTTGTGACTCGTGCGCCCAGATGGACTCATCAAAGAGCAATTAGTAGAATCTGTAGTGTGCTGGAGTTTTGGTCAGATGAGACGGGGTTAGGAGAGGTTGTGCCTGGAGCGGGCATCATTTTTACTGACAGCGATAATGTGATTCCTGATGTCGTGTGGATCAGTAAGGAGCGGTTATCGGTAGCGTTAGATAGAGCAGAGCATCTGACGATCGCACCAGAGTTAGTCGTTGAAGTTGTATCTCCAGGAGCCGAGAATGACCGACGGGATAGACAGCTAAAACTGCGTCTTTACTCTGTTCAGGGTGTTCAGGAGTACTGGATTGTTGATCTTGAACTGAAGCAAATTCAAATTTACCGACGTGAAAACGTTGCCCTTGTTTTAGCGACGACGCTACTTTCTGGTGATCAAATTGTGTCTCCGCTACTGCCTGGATTCAACTGCACGGTCAATCGAATTTTCAGTTGAGAGTCATCAAGACAAGATTCATCAAAGGTAAGCTGCTGGATCGGTCGGTTCACCGTCTTTTCTGACTTCAAAATGGAGGTGAGGCCCAGTTGATAATCCGGTTGAGCCTACTGCCGCGATCGCTTGTCCGCGCTCAACCGATTGCCCTTCCGCCACATAGAGTTCACTAGAATGTCCATAAAGCGTCGTGATGCCGTTGCCATGATCGATAATCACCGCATTTCCGTAGCCACCATACCATCCGGCAAAAATAACGGTTCCGCGATCGGCAGCCCGAATTGTACTCCCGTAGTCCGCAGCAAAATCCATTCCAGAATGAAATTTTTGGTAGCCCAAAATAGGATGCATTCGCCAACCAAAGGAACTACTGATCGGCGCATCGCTGGGAAATACAAACTGTTCTGTTCCTAGCACAACCGACACATCACCATTTTTGGCGCGTTCTGCCGCAAGGCGTCTTTGATTTTCGGCAACCCGTCGTTGAATCAACTCACTAATGCCTTGAGAATCTTTTGCCAGTTGTGCTTCTGCGGCTTCGAGGGCACGACGATCGCTTCTCAGCCGATTCACCACTTGATTTTGATAGGTTGCCTGCTGCTCATACTCTGATTTTTGTGCGTGGAGTTCTTGAGTAATCAGATCAATATCGTTTTTGGTCTGCTCTACCTGAGTCCGCTGATTATCCAACCGATCGGCGTTAGTTTTTAGGTTGGTCAGAATATTACGGTCTTTTTGATACACCCGTTTCAGTTGATAACGCCGGTCGAGAAAATCATTTAGGTTTTGGCTCTCAAGCAATACCGCCCAACCGCTTGCACCCTGCTGCTGTTGCAAAAATCGTAGGCGTGAAATTGTAGCAGACTGGCGCTTGCGATACACTTTTTCTGCCCCATCAAGCGATCGCTCTAATTTCTTTAAAGCATTAGTTGTAGATTTGAGTTTTGCTTCACTCGTCTGAATTTGGCTACTCGTGGCTTGAATCGTCTTACGAATACCCTTCAAATCTCCTTGCGCTTTTGTTTCAAGTTTTTGAACGCGATCGCGCTCTTTTTGTACCAGCGATCGCTGCTGATCGACATGCTGTTGTTTTTGTTTTAACGTATCAATTGTTTCTTGTGATCCGGCAGGGAGTGCCGTCACAATCATCCAAATGCCAATGCAGCAAATGATGCTCCACAGCAGATACCTAAAGTTTGTCGATGAGCGATTCAGCATTTTTACGTAGCTTAGCCGTTATCAAATCAAACATTATTATGACCGCAATTTCTGCTTAGGCACGATCTTCTTAATTGAGTCAGTAGTATCAACCGTTTGTTTTCGTCACGTCCTCGTGATCCCTTGCAGCTTGGCAAACTAATCACATGATTTCTATAGATTGAGATAGTGTGTAGCAGAAGATTGTGTCGCATAATAAGCAGTAGGGCTTTTTCAGAAGCGTTGATATAAAAATTACCTTTTCAACCAAGTTGAACTTCCTTTTCGGTAGGCATCTCGCCCGATTATTAAAAAGTAATTCAGAGATATATCGGTTTAATTGGCAATTAAGCGGGCATATCTTCACGCCATCTGATCTGTACCATATATGCATAGCTCCCAGACTCGTAGCGTTCACCGCATCCTTGCTTGGAGTCATTTCTATCAAGTCGGCAGCTTACTCAAGCAGATGGGTGAGCCAAACGCTCTGATTCTGACCGAGTCAAATGTAGAAGGTTTAGAACAGCAGACTGACAGTTTTGTTGCTGTAGTTTCTTCGGGGTTTAATGCGCTCCTAGAAGGCAACTCTGTGCCCTTCGCGTCAGAAAATGCCTGCCAATTGCAGCTAACGTTTGATCCGATCGCGATCGCGCTTTTTCTCTCTACTCTCGCTTCTGATCTGTCAGAGCATTCCTTTCTAAGACAGCAGATTGCTAATGCGATGCTGCATTTACAGCCAAACGACCCTCAGCTTCAAAGTCAATTTACGCTGCAACTGATTGAAACGTTGTTTGCGCCGACTGTTGAACAGTCAGGCTCTGTTCTCGTTGAACCACCACTGCAACAGCAAGTTGAACAAGAGCGCTTACTCCATAAAGTGACCTCATTAATTCGCCAGAGCCTAGAGTTACCTGTGATTCTTGAAACAGCCGTTCAGCAGGTGCGTCAGTTTTTAAACGCCGATCGGCTAATCATTTATCAGCTTGATATTTCGGCTCCGTCCTGCTTGCTGTCTTCCGAACCTCAAATTCCGGCGCATGAGACCATTCCCAAGTTAGACGGAATTACTTACGAATCCCGTAGAAGTGACACCGTTCCTTCAGTGCTTCACCTTGTGAAAGACGACGGCGATCAGACGCAGCACCTCTGGAGCACTCATCGAAAGGATCTGACTTGGGCGATCGTCGATGGTCAAATCTCCTCTCAGACGCAGCAGTTGCTCAAGCTCTCCCCTCAAGCACAAGTACGGGCAGAATTAGTCACGCCAATTGTGGTTCAGGACAACCTATGGGGATTGCTCATTGCCCATCAGTGTTTCACAGCGCGAGACTGGCAAGAAAACGAGAAAGCGTTTCTGCATCAAATTGCAGAACATCTTGCGATCGCCATTCACCAGTCCAACTTGTACTCGAAACTGCACGCCCAAACGCTGACCCTTGAACAGAAAGTGTTTGAGCGGACGCAAGCTCTGTGCGATACGCTGATAGCGGCGCAATCGGCAAGTCGAGCCAAGTCAGAATTTTTAGCCACGATGAGCCACGAACTGCGATCGCCGTTAACCACAATTATTGGCATGGCAGCAACTCTACTGCGCTGTCAGGAACAGGCGCAGCAGTCTGGATTGCCGCTATCAAAGCAGCAAGAGTACCTGCATACGATTCAAAGTCGGGGTGAACACCTGCTTTCTCTGATCAACAATATTTTAGATTTATCTGAAGTTGAAGCGGGAAAGATGGCGTTGGAGATTGAAGAATTTTCCTTGACTCAGATTGCTCGCCATGTCGTTGAAGCGCTGCAAGCACGAGCCGATCTCAAACACGTCAAACTTGATCTCAAGATTCAACCAGATCAGGTAGATGTCCAGTTTCGAGCCGACCCTCAGCGAGTTCAGCAGATTTTGATCAATCTGCTAACCAACGCGATTAAATTTACGCCAGAGCAGGGGCGCGTCACCTTACGCACGTATGTTCATGACAACATAGCGATTTTGCAGGTTGAAGATAGCGGCATTGGTATTTCTGAAGAACAGCGATCGCTACTGTTTCAAACGTTTCAGCAATTGGATCACTCTTACGATCGTCAGTATGAAGGCGCAGGATTAGGATTAGCCCTGACGAAACAGTTAGTCGAATTGCACGGTGGCTCGATTGAAGTGACCTCGACAGTCGGAGTTGGCTCAACGTTCACGGTGCATTTGCCAGAACAAAGACTTCCTGAACATCTGTCTGCACGTTAGTTTATCCGAGTGTTTGTGAACCACTTTTAGAAAGAGCGTTCTAAGTCTGGACGAACGAGTTCTCGCAACGTTTCTTCGGGCGATCGCGGAGTCCAGCCGAGATGTTGTCGCGCTTTTGTCGCATCGACACGCACACAGCGATCGTAGACATAATGTGCCCGTTCTTTGTCAATCGGCGGTTGCCACGAGAAAACACGACCTACGACATCTAAAACGTTAGCCACCACTCGAACGAGGGATTTAGGAGCTTCGCGAGGGGGCGGAATATCAGTTTCTTGGCTAAAAATCTCGAACATGTCACGAGTGGAGAGATCACCTGCCGAAATGATGTAGCGCTCTCCCGCTTGTCCGCGCTCTGAAGCGAGAATCATCGCGTTGGCTAAGTCGTCTACATGAACAATTCCAGTAATTCTGTCGCCCCCTGCCCACAGTTTCAGACGCCCTTTGAGAAACGAAGTTAACACAGGTTTGAAATGTGGATCGTCGCTGCCAAAAATTCCTGAAGGCAGCACGCTGACGATGTGAAAGCCATTCGCGGCGGCTTGATCAACAAGCTGCTGAGCCTCGTATTTCGTGCGATCGTAGGCGGAGGAAAATCCGGTCTGTTCCCGTTTGAAGGTTTCATCGATCGTTTTGCCTTCCGTGTCACCAAAAATGCCGATTGTGCTGCAATAGACCATTTTAGGAACGCCAGCTAATTGTGCAGCTTCTAGAACGGCGCGAGTTCCGTCTACGTTGACTCGTTCCATTTCAGCCGCATTGACCAGTCCAAGTTCGACATAAGCGGCCGTGTGGAAGACAACATCTACACCCGCCATCGCTTGATTCAGGGCAGCGCGGTCAGTGATGTCACCGTAGACGAAATCAATAGGACACTGGGCAAGGCGAGAAAGATTACTGGATTTGCGAACGACTCCGACGACAGAATCGCCACGTTTGAGCAACGCTTTGACAAGATGCGATCCGGTAAATCCATTTGCCCCTGTAACTAGTGCCTTCATATCAGTGTTTTAGTATCGCGATCGTGGATTTAAATGTGCAGAATTTCACAAAGATTTTTCGTAAATGCGGTACGTCTTGTAAATGGTGCCTCCCGACGCCTCAATCAATTTCCGGGATGGAGCATTGTCTTCGTAGATCCAAGATAGTTCTGCTTGCTTGTAAGGTTTGCCTTTTTGAACTGCGCCTTGCAATCCTAAATAAATTAATCCAAGCGGAACTAATTTGCGGCGAAATTCGGGAAGCGACGCGATCGCAAACACGCGACCTTGATCAATTCGACGGCGATACCACAGAAACTTGAGAATGCCTAACCAGTTTAGCTTGCCATTTACATGCTTTAGCGCAATGTTATAGTCCGGCAAACTCATGAAAAAACCGATCATTTCACCGTTGTATTCTGCGATCGGAAATGTATCTGGATCAACTAAGCTTTGTAGCGATTGTGCTTGTTCTAAAAATTCGTCTTGCGTTCGGGGTGTCGAACTCCAATTGCCTGAAAATGCTTTTGTGTAGAGCTTGTACATCTTGATCGCATCTTGGGTAAAGTCATCTCCTTTAGTTCGGATGGAGCGGAATGTTACTCCTGATTTGCACGCAATTTTGTAACCCTTCTCAAATTCAGGCGATAGAGGTTTGTCTAACGGCAGATTGTAGGCGTAAGCATCTTTCGCCTTCTGCCAGCCATCGCGCACCATAAATTCTGGGTAGTAAGCCGGGTTGTAGGGCATCATCACCATTGGCGGTGAATCAAAGCCATCGACCAGAAAGAAACAGGAGTTTTGAGTCGAGAAGTTGATCGGACCTCGAACCTCTGTTAGGCCGCGATCGCGTAACCAATCGCAAGCAGAGTTGAGGAGAGACGTTGCGATCGCGGCATCATTAATACATTCAAAAAAACCGAACAGTCCGACGTTGTTTCCCTCACGCTCAATCAATCGTCGGTTCACCATCGCCACAATTCGACCTACTCCTTCTCCGTCCTTCACCGCAATAAATGGCTGAAGCTCTCCATATTGGCGAAACGGATAGTCAGGTGAAAGCTCTTTGATAAGGTCGCTCCGCAACGGTGAAACCCAGTTTGAATCATGGGCATACACTCGCGCAGGCACATCTAAAAAGATTTCTTGGTGTTGGGCAGTTGTAACGGGGATGATTTGAACAGGTTTAGAAGAATTCACGGCACAATCCTCTTAGTTCAATCGATTGAGTTCAAAATCATATTCACATTGATTCAGAATTCAATGTTGAATGTGATTAATCTTCACTGTGGAGTTTAATCGATTCAATAAACAATTCATACTCTAATTTTTAAGCGATGCTCCTTAGTGGGCACAAACACTCAACCACAATTAGAACTATTGCCCAGCGTACTAAGCTATCACTCTATCATCAGTTACAGAGGCGTTAATCCAGAATGCTGTAGCCGCAAAATTATTCATACAGGACTAACCGATCGAGGGCAGAACGGAGGCTAAGAGTTGCTTTCGTTGCGAGCGGCGGCCATTCGCTGTTGGGCGAGTGTACTACGGGCACGAACGGCAGCATTATCGTCTTGGTTTGCTAGGGTGTTAAGTTGGGCTTCGATTTGAGCCAACCAGGGGGATTGAGTATTGAAGAGGGCAAGTTCTTGCAGTGCTACGACTGCCGCATAGCGAACGATCCACTCATGATCCTGTGAAACGATCAGGAGCGCTTCTAACGATTGAAGCTGAGCTTTTTCCACCTGATCAGGTTGTAATTGCTCCCAGCGTGAAATTCCCAATCCTTTTGTTGCGGCACGACGGACGCTCAGCGCGAAATCGTTTTTTGCGGCATCTAACAAGGTCGGTAATGCGCGTGGGTCAGCGATCGCGGCTAGTGCCCGAATTGCCCAAGCTCTAGCGCCATAGTCATAGTCATCCAACTGTTTTAAAAGTGGGATAACGGCAGGTTCTCCAATGCGAATGAGTCCATCTACAGCTGCCACAGCCGCCCCCGGATTGTTGTAGCCTAATGCGGTAATCAGCACTGGAACTTCAGCTTCAGAGGCCACTTCTGCCAATGCCTGCACTGCTTGTAAAAGACGAATCGCGGAATCTGCGTCGTCAACAGCAC
The DNA here is from genome assembly GCF_059505265.1 of Myxacorys chilensis. NCBI lineage: Bacteria > Bacillati > Cyanobacteriota > Cyanophyceae > Leptolyngbyales > Leptolyngbyaceae > Myxacorys > Myxacorys chilensis. The sequence continues at coordinate 12,312 of NZ_JCACKG010000005.1, forward strand.
GAATTAACTGGAGGACTTGAGGATCAGTCATGAGAAAAGGTTTAAGCGCAATCTGAACATAAACCATTCTATTTGACCTGGCTTACTCAATGCTGACAACTATGAAAACTGAACAAGGGAAATGAACAAGAGACGAGCAGAACTGACGCAGCAGATTTTGAGTCTTCATTTTAAAGTCACTAATTCTGTTCTATTTTCCATAGCTTCGGTTGCTTTATTGAGTTTTTGTTGAGCTAATTATTTACGGTATTGTGATTGATTTCGATAATACATTCGATATAGCTAAATTCAATCTCATTGTGAATGCATTGCAATAGCGCTTCAGACAATAAACTCTAAAAACTGACGCTTACAATTCTTATACACACAGTTCTGATTACGTGCCGATGCCCGCTAAAGCAACGAATCCATCAAGGTCATGACATGAACCGCTCCGTCCGAAAGCTCAGGCAGTGGGGTTTGTTTAACCTGGTGTTCGAGTAAGCCTTTGAGCGCAATCAGCTTGAGACTATTTTCTGCTAGCGTTTGCGCGATCGCATCAGCAGCAGCGAGATACCCGATCGCACTCAAATCAGCTAATGCCGATCGACGCAATGACAAATTATGCCCCGCTAGTGCCTTAACCAGCAGATCGCCGTACTGTCGATCTTGAGTGAGTTGGTACAGGGCGCGAGCCGCTGAGTATCGAACGCGCTCGATCGGATGGTCAAGAAACTTGGTAAATGCACGCTGCACTTCGCTCGAATCAAAAGGAGCAGTTGTCGAATGTAATTCCCCCAGCGCCTCTAAAATTGCATCGTAAGGCTGGACGAGATCAGAGTCTACTGGAGAAGGAAGCGTTCCAGGAACCTCATTGTTGAGCAATCGCATCAATACTGGAATCGCAGACGGATCGCCCAATTGCTCTAGCGATTGAGCCGCGGCTTCTCGAACATAAAAATCTGAGCACTCTAAACTTTTGATCAGGGAAGGTACAGCCATATTGGGTACTGACGGATGGCGCAATTTCCCCAACGCACGCGCTGCATTTCGCCGGAGCGGATATCCTCCCGCCTCTGTGCGATCGGACTCATCTTCCAACGCGACCATTAAGCTCTCGATTGCTTCAGGCTCGTTTACTCGAAACTTACCAAGCCACCAAGCAGCATACATTCGCAGACCCCGATCTTCACCGCGTAGGTTTGCGATCGCAGTTTCGATCGTCAAATGTCCCCCAGATGGAGAATCAATGCCGTCATTTGCTTCACCACTCATGTGACTTTCCAGAAAATTCGTCAATTTCTATGATCTGCACAAGTCTAACTCGATCAGGCCGGGGTTTGCTTTAGATTTGATGATGGATCTATCAAACGACCGCCCCAAACTTTCGTGAGAACCGGATGGGCTACTAAATCACCTGCTAATCTGTCACATCCGCAAGCGAAGCCTCCAGAAGTACCTTAAATCCGTTGCTAATTCGTAACTCCTGATTTTTGTTCTCAAAAAATTGGCACAAAAAATAGGCTGCTGTAAGCAACCTATTTATACCGATTCAGAGAAATATCAAACAAAGATAGCAATTCGTAACTCAATACAAATTGCGGCTGATTTAGGTTCCAGTCATCCAGGAGTTGGTGTACTCAATCTGGTCAGCTGTTAGAGAATCAATGGTAAAGCCCATCGCCTGCAGCTTCAGACGCGCAATTTCTTGATCCAACTCAGTTGGAATAGGATACACATCAGGAGCCAGCTTGCCCTTGTTTTTCACCAGGTACTCGGCCCCTAGCGCTTGGTTTGCAAAGCTCATATCCATTACCGCGCTGGGGTGGCCTTCAGCCGCCGCCAAATTGATCAGACGACCTTCGCCCAACACAACAACCGATTTACCGCTCTTCAGCTTGTATTCCTCGGTGAAGTTGCGAACCGTCTTCACATCGCTGGCACGATTTTTTAGCGCTTCGAGGTCGATCTCGATGTCAAAGTGACCCGAGTTCGAGACGATCGCACCATCTTTCATCGAGTCAAAGTGATCTCCGCGAATCACGTGCTTGTTGCCCGTAACGGTGATGAAAATATCACCTTTCGTAGCGGCCACATCCATCGGCATGACTCGGAAACCATCCATCACCGCTTCGATCGCAGCAACAGGGTTGACTTCAGTCACGATCACGTTAGCGCCCATGCCGCGTGCCCGCATTGCTGTACCCTTGCCACACCAGCCGTAGCCAGCAACAACAATGGTTTTACCCGCCAGCAGAATGTTGGTCGCCCGAATGATGCCATCTAGGGTGGACTGACCCGTCCCATAACGGTTATCAAAGAAATGCTTTGTTTCTGCATCGTTGACGTTGACTGCTGGGAAGGTCAGTGCGCCATCGCGCAGCATCGCTTTGAGGCGAACAATCCCAGTCGTCGTTTCTTCAGTGGTTCCGATGATATCTTCAAGCTGATGCTTGCGCTGTTGAACTAACGTTGCAACCACGTCACAGCCATCATCAATAATGATATTCGGACGGTGATCAAGCGCGATTTGCACGTGCTTGTGATAAGTCGCATTGTCTTCGCCTTTCAGGGCAAAAACAGGAATGCCATAGTCAGAGACTAAGCTTGCCGCCACGTCATCTTGAGTAGACAATGGGTTGCTGGCAATTAGAAGGGCGTCCGCGCCGCCTGCTTTAAGGGCGATGGCGAGATTTGCAGTCTCGGTCGTCACATGAGAACAAGCAACGAGTCGGATGCCCTCAAACGGCTTCTCTTGCGCAAAGCGATCGCGAATTTGCTTCAGCACAGGCATTTCACGCCCAGCCCATTCAATTCGCTGCTTGCCCTGAGGAGCCAAAGAAATGTCCTTGACTTCGTATTTCAAGCGCTCTGGAGTCGCTACCATGAATTCGATTCCTCTAGATAAATCAAATGAAAGATAGGGATCTGTAAAATCCCTCTTAACAAATTAGCCTGCAATTTCAAAACAAGCCATCTAAAACTCGGAGATCTTCAAGTTTTTTAGAGGATTTGCCAAAATCAGAGGCAGAAGTACTTCCTTCGGAATACTCCTCTACACAAAGTGCATTGAAGTCGCCTCTGAAGTCAAGGTGAGCAGCAAAGCTTATTGACGATTTAACAGAACGGTCCACAAACTCTAGCAAGTCATCATAAAGTCATTCATATAATCGTTGAAGTCCTTTTATGATTTAACAGAAATACAAAATTTGACTATTCAATTCTTACTTGTTAACGAAATAGTTAACAGATGTATTGTAGAAAGAGTTAATCTTTATATAGTAATAGCGTTCTCAATACTATTCAGAATCTGCGAATAATCTATTCGTAATCAAAATAGTTAAAACAGAATGCTCAATCGGTAGTCTCAATCAGCGTGTTTTAAGACCTGCCCAATTTAACCTGTGGGGGATTGACGCATCGCGATCGTCTTTGCTAAATTTCCTTAACTATCTTTGCTTCTACGCGGAGATTGAACTGAAGTCAGTCAGCCTAATTCAGCGTTGTTCAAGTCTCTATAAGGCTCGCAAGGTTGAAGCGGAGGAACCAACTCTTGGGGCGAACTAGGAACGCCATTGTGTGATGGCACTTTACCTAGAGGGCATCTCCCAGCTCTAGCCCGTCAGCTAACTTCGTCGGCATTGAGAGAGGACTGAAGAGCTTTTGGCTCGTCAGTGTCTCTTGTTGAGACTGCTCAGTTTGGCATAACTGAACTCAACCCTTAAAGCACTGAATTATGGTTCAACTCAGCATAATGGCGCTCTTTGTCGCCCTCAGTCAGGCTACTTGGAAGCGGACAAAGCTTGTTCTGTTGCGAGATACAGTGCTCTATCCAGCACTGGGATTTCTGGGAATTTTACTACTGTGGTACGGAATTGCTTCGCTGCGGCATGAGTTGATGCCGTATCCTCATGAAGCAGTTATTAATAATCTGGACTTCATTACGCACCCGTTTTATCAAGGTGGTGCAGGTGATTTAGGAATTGGTTGGCTGTTACTCGCGAGTTTGCGACGGGTCTTGCTGGGCTTTCTGCTAGGGGCCGTCGTGGCAATTCCTCTCGGCTTTCTGATCGGCATGTATCGCCCTGCGCTACTGGCCCTCAATCCGATCATTCAGATTCTCAAGCCAGTGTCACCTCTAGCATGGCTACCGATCGCTCTCGCTATTTTTAATTTGGCGGAACCCTCTGCAATTTTTGTAATTTTCATTACCTCTTTGTGGTCAACCATCATTAACACCGCTTTAGGAGTTTCCAGTGTTTCTAAAGATTATCTTGACGTAGCACGAGTGTTAGAAATGCCGTCGTGGCGGCAGGTTTACAAAATCATTCTGCCTGCAAGTTTGCCCTACATTTTCACCGGATTGCGAATTAGTTTAGGGATCGCTTGGCTGGTGATTGTCGCGGTAGAGATGCTAACTGGCGGCGTTGGGATCGGCTTTTTTGTTTGGGATGAGTGGAGCCGCTTGAATCTCAGTTCGGTGTTTTTGGCGGTGTTTGTGATTGGTATTACTGGCTTGTTGCTGGATGTCGCGATCGCGCAACTTGAAGCGCTCATCACTCACCGCCGAACTCCGAAAGAGGGATAAACCCTGCTCCTATCACCCGCTACATCCTCCATTTCAAACCTACTCCGCATTTCAAAACTTATGACGACCCAAAACTCCTGGACTAGGCGCGAGTTTCTGCTGGGCGCGAGTGCAACTGCAACAACAGTCGCGCTGGGAGCTTGCAATATCAGTGCGGATCGATCTGCCGCTGGATTGACTGAAGAAGCAAAGGCAATCGAGCAAGTTGTAAAACCATCTGAGCTAGAAAAACCAGATATCACCGTCGGCTATGTACCAGTGAATGACTGCGCTCCTTTTGCGATCGCCTGGAAAAAAGGCTTCTTTCACAAATATGGGCTAAACGTGCGCTTGAATCGTGAAGCAAGCTGGGCAACCTCTCGTGATGGATTGATTTTCGGGCGCTTAGACGCCTCGCCTATCGTGTCTGGAGCAGTGACAAACGCCCGAATTGGGGCAGAGGGAGCGCGTCATGCTCCCTTATGTGCAGGCATGGTGATTCACCGCCACGGCAATGCGATGACGATGAACCGGAACATGTGGAACTTTGGGTTGCGTCCCTGGCAGGAATATAACGGGAACTTAGAAGCATTTGGCCAACAATTTCGGGCATATTTTGAGCGTCAGCCCAACGAGCGCAAGGTTTGGGCAGTCGTCCTGAGTTCTGCCATCTACGAATATTTCGTGCGCTATGTGGCGGCGGCAGCAGGCGTTGATCCGCTCAAAGAGTTCCGCATCATCATTGTTTCCCCTCCCCAAATGGTGACAAACGTGCGGATTGGAGCGATGCAGGCTTACATGGTTGCCGAACCGTGGAACACTCGTGCCATTACTGGAAATGCTGGCGTTGGCTTCACCTTTGCTCAGGGCAAAGAAGTTTGGCTTGGGCATCCCGATCGCTTGCTGGGTGTAATGGAATCATTTATTAAAGAGAATCCCAAAACCTATCGATCGCTGCTAAAAGCGATGATCGAAGCCTGTCAATATTGCAGCAAACCGGAGAATCGCGTTGAAGTGGCTCAACTGATCACGGAGCGATCGTTTACCGGAGCAAAACCAAAAACTGGAGCGATTGACAAATTTACAGCTCCTGGAATCGTCGGCAACTACAATTACGGCGGCTTTGATAGCAAAGACCGCACCGTTAAAGCCGAAGACACGACCATATTTTACGATTTGCCGCCCAACCTGCCGCAAAAGCCAGGAGAAACGTCAACGTTTTTGTGGCAATCGGAAAGTCTTTGGTTGATGACTCAAGCGGCCCGCTGGGGGCAAATTAAAGAGATTCCCAAGAACGCGGATCAGCTTGCGGCTCAAGGCTGGCGCACAGATATTTATCGGGACGTTGCTAAAGAAATGGGCATTCCCTGTCCCACTGACGATTACAAAATCGAACCTCCCGAAGTGTTTATTGACAAAAAAGGCTTTGATCCAAGTGATCCAGTGGGCTATCTCAAAAGTTTCGAGATTCGCGCCGATCGCCCCGTTCCGATTTACTTCAGTTAGGGAAACTCAAACCGCTCAACCCTTCGTTTACCTATTCACCCTCCAAAACCATTCTGCAAAACTACTCTGCAAAACCATATGACTAAGTCAACCTTGCAAACAGCAGATACTAACGACAGGCAGCCAGAAACGGCTGGATTCTTAGAGATTAAAAACTTAAGCAAAGCCTATCCCACAGGAAACGGGGGCGAATTCGTTGTCCTCCACAATATCAATCTCACTGTGCAAGAGAACGAGTTTGTATCGCTGATCGGGCACTCTGGCTGCGGTAAATCCACCCTACTCAAGATCGTGGCAGGATTGGAGCGGTCAACCTCTGGACTCGTGACGCTGGAAGGGCGAGAAATTCGCAAACCAGGCAGCGATCGCATGATGGTGTTTCAGCACTACTCGCTGTTGCCTTGGCTTACCGTACGTGAAAATGTTCGGTTAGCGGTAGACGAAGTGTTAAAAGACGCATCCCGCGCCGAGAAAGCTAGTCTGGTGAATGAGCATCTGGCCATGGTCAACCTGATGCCAGCCGCTAACAAATATCCCGATGAGATCTCGGGCGGCATGAAACAACGGGTGGGCATTGCACGGGCGTTAGCAATTCGTCCTAAGATGCTGCTAATGGACGAGCCGTTTGGAGCACTTGATGCCTTGACTCGCGGCAAGCTTCAGCGACAAGTACTGGATATTTGGGAAGCCCATCGCCAAGCCGTGCTGATGGTGACGCATGATGTGGATGAAGCGCTGTATATGTCCGATCGCATTGTGATGATGACGAACGGACCTGCCGCCCAAATTGGCGAGATTCTAGACGTTCCGTTTGCCCATCCGCGCGATCGCGCCGCCCTGCGAGAAAACCCTCACTACTACGAACTCCGCAATCATGCGCTAAATTTTCTTGATCAACATTTTGGCGCTGATGATTGAGACTGTTGGAGTGCGCTCGCTACGTGCATTTATGACAGAATTCGCTATCAGGGCGTCAGCTTTTAGAGGCGGTTATCACGCCAAATCTCTATCGGAAACTGTAGTGACGATTAACTACAATAGAGATATCTAGAGCTTAGTTGACCTATGGAGATCGGACGTTTCTTTTCACTTCAGAACGGGCGAGTTGGACAATATCTATCACCCAGAGTTTTAGTCGTTAGAACTCCGTTTCGCCGAGTTCCTCATTCTGAGGAAGCAACCTATTTTGGGTTTGAGACGTTTGCTCAAGCTCAGAAGTTCACACAGCGTCTTGCAAGTTCTGGGTATCACTTTCAACTTCAACGGAGCCAGATTTTAGACCAGTTTCTGTATGAGGTTAAGCTGCCTGGAACGACTGCGATCGCGCTGATGCTGGCCTATTGGGATCGAGCCGATCAGCGACGACTGGGGACAGAGGACTCCCAAAAAGGCGGGGCGAATGCGTCGCGTAATTTAGAGCGAATCGCTGCTTAGGAAGGCTTTCAACCCTCTTTACCACCAGTTGCAATTGGTGTGAATCTGCACTACAATTAGTACAGATGATTCAGGTTCTTATTCCATGACGAAGCATTACATTCTGCACCTTGACCCTGCCGCCAAGTACGAATGGGATCGCTGCTCTTTGAGAGATCCGATCACTGCCGATCGTCCTGCCTTTGCTGAGCTAATTGCTGAAGCTGTGGGAGATCAGTCCGGTTCCTACTTGGTTGCTGTAAATATTGAAGTTCAGGTTTTGGAGAAAGCTGCGCCCCAAGCTCAGATGCCGCCTTCAAGCATGTCTGAGTTGCCTAATCGCGCCTTGCCTCAGCTACAAGAACTCGTCGCATAGCTGCTTCTAGGTCTTTAGTTCTCCTAATTTGTGCGTAGCCTTTGTTGTTCGTAGTCTGTAGTCCGTTGCGGCTCTTTGGCTGCTGACCCTTTTACGTTCAAGGAATGTCGAGTCATGAAATTTCGTTTAGATCAGTATCCCGCTGCGATCGCGCAAGCAGCTCATCATGTCAATGAGCTAGAGCTCAATATCGCTGAAATCCGTCAGCATCTTGCCCGATTAGAAGGCAATGCGGATATGGTTGTCGCATTTGAGACGGCGCTTAAGAATGACAATCAGCGCAAAGCCCGCCGCTTTGAAGTTTTGCAAGTCAATCAGGAGTATGGACGTGCGGTTGATGCTCTAAACCGTGCTTCTACCGAGAAAGCCAATGCGCTGGCACATTTAGAGCATCTACGCAACGAGTTTAGCGTGGCGAAATTAGAAACACGACTCACGATCGCACAGCAGTTGACTGGGCTTGATTCCCGTGAGCTAGTCGGTCTGTAAGCTTTTTAAGCTGGGTAAAGTTGAGCAGTAGAGCAATAAGTTCTACTGCTTTTTTATGGGGTGTCTTCTATTCTCTGTTTGCTGTTCAAAGAGCTTTGGGCACTCTACAGCAGTAGAAGTTGTGAGATATATCCATGTCTAGTGCAGGGTTGAATAAGTGGATTGTTAGTGGTAACCTGGCAGCGGACGCTCAAGTTAAAACTGTTGACTTGAAAAATGGTGAGCAGGCTAAAGTTGCTTCAGTCACTTTGTATGTTCAGAAGCCTCGCAACCGTGAGGAATCGTTCACAGTGTCTTTGAGTATTTGGGAAAAGTCTTATGCATGGCGCAAACTTCAGTTTTTGAAGAAAGGCTCGCTTGTCATCTGTACAGGTAATGTCGAACCGAACCCTTTTATTTCTAGCAATGGTAATGTTCCTAAAGCGGGCTTACAAATGACAGTAATTGATATTGATCTTGATATTGTTCGAGATGCTGAGAGTGAACAATCTGAGAGTGATGTTGAAGAAATGGTAGCGATCGCATCTTAGATTGCCATCCACCATTATTGCCTCTCAACCACCGTTTATACTGCTGGTTCAACCTAGTAGCTAAATCTGGTTTCCGCAAAAATCCTTCAAACCTTTTGACACCATAAGACTGCAAAATTACGGGATCAAAACCTTCGCTCGGTTTTGTATACCACGAGGCGACGTTGATTTTGGGTATAGAGATTTCTTTGAGAAAAGGTCTCCAAAAATATGAGTAAACTCGTATCTGTTATAATCCCTTGCTACAACGCTGAAAGATGGATAGCGGAAGCTATTGAAAGTTGTTTGAAGCAAACATACCCATTCATCGAGGTTATTGTAATTGATGATGGATCAACAGATCGCTCTCTAGAAGTTATTAAGCGTTATGCAAATAGAGTGATTTGGGAAACTGGATCCAATCGAGGTGGAAACCATGCCCGGAACCGTGGATTTGCTCTATCTAAAGGTGAGTACATTCAGTACTTGGATGCAGATGACTACATTTTGCCCGAGAAAGTTGAGCGCCAAGTGCGTTTTTTAGAAGAAACAGGTCTGGATGCTGTCTATGGTGATTGGCGACATCAGCGACATTTACCAAATGACAAAGTTATTTTGGAGGATGTAAAAGTCTCGGGAGAACAGGAAGATATTCTTGCTGCGTTGTTGTCTGTTTGGTGGGTTTGCCCTGCTTGTTTATTGTTTACGAGACAAGCAGTACAACAATCTAATGGATGGGATGAAACCTTAAAAGCTGGGCAAGACAAAGATTTTTTTATATCTGTAGTGATGAGTGGCGCAAAAGTTGGTTATCAACCAGGATGCTACTCAATTTATAGACGTTATGGAGATGTAACAGTTTCCACCTCTTCTAAAACTAGATACCTAGAAAGCCAACTTTTCATTAATAGAAAGATTGAAAACAATTTAAATCAATCAGGAAAGTTTTCAGAAAGGTATCAAAAAGCTTTAGCACAATCGTACTTTCTCATTGCTAGAGAGTATATTGAAGTCAACCCAAGTAGCTATAAAAAATTATTGAGAAAAACCCTGTCGCTAGATCCAGACTTTAAAGCTGACTCTGAAAATAGAACTGCAATCTACAGTTTTATTCAAAATATAGTGGGTTTTAGAGAATTTGAGAAACTAGTTTTCACAATTAAATTCGTTAAGAAATTAGTTAGGGATAGAGTTCTATAGCAGTCCTAAATGATTCGTAAAAATGGGCCGTACATAAATACTTTTGGAAACCTGAAAATTTGGCAGTGTGTGGCAAACTCAAAGGTTATGTCGCAAATACTTTTGAAAGACAAACTTACTGTGTCGTTTGCATTACCTTAAGCGATAACTCCAAAAATTGCTGCAATAAACTTTGCTCCAGACGCACCATCGCCCTAGCTGATCTTTTTCACTTGTCCTTTACAGCATCATCGCCGTGGCCCCAATACATCTAGAGGGCGTTGAACAGTTGCAAACAGATTCCGCGATTCACTTAAATCATTCTTCTTTGTGAAACGCCGTTTTTATTACTTGATAGGTTTTCCTATGCAATGCTGGTTATACCATCTGTTATATCTGCTATCCAATCCGTACCACTACGATTACGCCTCGACTAATTGGTTCTCCTGTCGCAAATAGGACTCAATAAATGGATCTAATTCTCCATTCATTACATCCTGAACCGCCGTTGTTTCAACATTTGTACGCAGATCCTTCACCATCTGATAGGGATGGAACACGTAGTTGCGAATCTGTGTGCCCCACGCCGCTTCTACCATGTCGCCTCGGATATCAGAAATTTCCTTAGCCCGTTGTTCCTGGGCAATTACAAGCAGCCTTGACTTCAAAAGTGCCAGGGCTTTCTCCTTGTTTTGAAGCTGCGATCGCTCCTCGGTACATCGCACCGCTAACCCGGTCGGCTTGTGAACAATCCGCACCGCCGTTTCAACTTTGTTGACGTTCTGCCCACCTTTTCCGCCTGCCCGTGTTGTCGTAATCTCTAAGTCCTTATCTGGAATATTGAGCTGAACCGAAGTATCAATCATCGGCATGACTTCAACCCCTGCAAAACTCGTTTGCCGCTTGTCGTTCGCATTAAAGGGTGAAATCCGCACCAGACGATGAGTTCCTTTTTCTGACTTGAGATAGCCGTAGGCATAGCGCCCTTCAATTTCTAGCGTAGCTGACTTGATGCCTGCCTCGTCTCCCTCCGATAGCTCCATCAGGTGGACTTTGTAGCGGTGCGCTTCGCCCCAACGGGTATACATCCTCATCAGCATCTCTGCCCAATCTTGCGCATCCGTTCCACCTGCCCCAGCATTGATGGTAAGAACGGCCCCTTTCGCGTCGTAGGGGCCTGACAACATTTGCTGAAGTTCCCACTGGTCGAGTTCGCGCTTGAGTTGAGTGGTTTTTGCCTCGGCTTCTTCAAGCAGCGATTGATCTAGTTCTAAATCAAGCAGTTCTAGCGTGGCTTCAGCGTCCGCCAAGTAAGCTTTCCATTGGTCAAACTGCTGAAGATGAGATTTGTAATCGTTTAATTCTTGCAGCGATCGCTGGGCTTGGGTTTGATCATCCCAAAAATCGGGTTGCGACGCAATTTGCTCCAGGTCTTGGATTTTGGCAGTCAGAGCAGGAACGTCAAAGATAGTCCTGGGTTTTACCCAGGCGCGAAGATAACAAGTCTACGTCACGTTTCAGGTCTACAGTATCCATACGGTTTTGAGATTCTCTCAGACAGTATTGATAATTTTAGTAGAAACTCGAACGATTGGCTTTGCTAAACTTCCCCCGCTGCACTAGCCGCACATGACTCGCCGCATCTGCCGCAAATTTGTAGGCAAATCTAGCTGAATCGCCTGCTCGATCAGTACTCTGGGAACAGGAATCACCGGGGTTGCTTGTACTAAGTAGGTCAAGACCGTTCCCCCGTTACAACTTTTGATCTGGAGGTCTGCCGAGAAATCGCTAAAGCTTCCTGATTCGAGCGAAAACTGAATGCGCTGATACTGCGTTTCTAACACTTTGAGGTAGATATCAACTTGAGCCGTGAAAAACAAAAACGCTTTACTTGCCGCTTGATGCAGCCGTTTTAGAGAGCCAGCTTTAACCACCTGAATCACTTCACTGCGGGTGATGTCCGGGAAGTACTGTGTCCAGCGAGGGTAGTCAGTTAGCTGATGCCAAACCTGCGCGGCCTCGAGGGGAAGGTACATTTGAGCTGTCACCGCCCCGCCCCAAGCAGAATAGGGATGAGTTTTGAGAAGAATTTCCCCACCTAGCAGGATCGGATCAATGCGTGTCGGATCAATGCTTGAAATCGCGATCGCGGTTCCCTCGGCGTTATGCCCTGTGATCGCTATTCCACGACTTGTCACCTGATTCATAGAGTCTACTCCTCAACGGTTCATCAGACTTGACCTGAACTTACCGTTAACCATAGCAACAAACCTGTTGTAAAACAGTTAAAGCTGAATCAGGTCTGCATGAAGATTTCGCGAAATCTATTGATTCAAAGTTATCAGAACTAAATTTCGGGACTGGGGTAAAGCAGTCGTGTAGCATGAAGTATTCAGAAGCACTATATCTGTTGAGGACTAACCGTGCGCCAACCTGCCAGCTCTAGAGAAGTTGTATTTATTGGAGTATTAGCCCTAACCGTGATCACGTGGCTCTTACGCGGTATTGGGTTGCTCACATTTCTACCCGGATTTGTACTGGGAATTTTGATATCGCTGTCGATCGCGCTCATTATCGTGAATGGTTTGATTGAAACAAGATGAAGTAGCAAAAACTACAACTCAAATTCATTCTCAGCGCGTTCATTCTGCTAATTGCAATTGAATAATGTCCTTGCTTCTACCTCTACCTCTTCGCTCGTATGTTAGAGAGAAAACGAGAGACCGTCTTCGTTTGAAACTCCTTTGGATACTACAAAACCTTTCTCTGGAGAGATTGGAGCGCAAGGCATACACAGGATAATAATCTTACCGTATTCGATTTTTGTATTACTAACTTTAACGCTATGACATCTATTTCTTTACCGACTCGCGGACAAGTAGAGCGCTCTCTTTCACAAAAAGTTTTAGCGCTTTACCGCTCCAATCTAGGTCATCAACCTAGCAAGGTGCAGTGCCACATTTCAGACGGAAAAATTATGATTATTCTAGAAGATTCTATTACAAAACCGGAGCAGGTTTTGGTAGAACAGGGGCAACAAGATCTGGCCGAGAAAGTTCATGACGATCTAGATAAAGCGATTTGCCCTGAGTTGAAAGCACTGATTGAAGAAATTGTCGGAGTGCAGGTGATCGATGTGCTAACTGATGCCAAATTTGATACGGGGCGCACTGGCACGATTGCAGTATTAGAGGATGCTCCCCAATTCCGAGATTCTCAAAGTCAGCGCCGTCCTAAAGATTCTGAGGACACACTAAATGACGCTGAATAATTTTCTCTAAATCAGTCAAATCATAAGGTTTACTGAGATAGTCATTGCAGCCTGCTTCCAGAATGCGATCGCGATCTTCTTTTCGAGCCGATGCTGTCAGCGCCACGATAGGAAGACCGGCTGTCTTTTGACATTCTCGGATGCGTCGCGCCACTTCCATGCCATCCATGTCGGGCAGAACGATATCGAGCAACAGCAGGTCTGGGGTTTTGCCGTCAATCATTGCTAACGCAGATTTGCCATCAGTTGCAGTCATTAATGAGCAATCAATCGTATCTTGCAACTGATATTGCAGTAAAAATAAATTATCTTCGTTGTCGTCAACAGCAAGAATTAACGGTTTCCGAGACGGAATACACATAACATTTGGGGACAGGGTTAAGGGAGATAGACCAGACCTTTATTCGTAAACAAGCAATGCTCAAACTTTAGGGTTAGCAAGACTTAGAAAGACATAATATATTCAAGCGTCAGAAGTGAGCTAGAAAAGTTTGCCCAATCTCGCAGGTTGTCTATATCTCTCTAGTCACCAGACTTGTACGTTTTGACGAATCCGCACACTCTGTAAAAATCTCTAGGGTCTGTAAAGAATTATAACAAGCTGGTTAAGAAACTTATAGATTTGCGTCAAGTTTCTAATATGTCTTCAACGTACCATGACTTTTGAACGCTGCCGAACAAAGCAGAAAGTTTTAAGGTTTTCGCAACGTTTAAACAAAAAGCTTTGAAAGAAGTACTTATGGTACTCAGTTTATGAAATACAAACTAGGGTAATAGCACCAGTAAAGTATATCTTGAAATACTAAATGTGACATTTCTGCTAGATTTACGACACATTTCATGAAATCCGACAGACAATAAGGGCAGAAAGGCAATTCTGAGGTAAAAGAAATGCTGAGTACCCTTGAGTTATGGAGAGCGGGACATGGGAATCGCTACAGTTAATCCCAGCACCGGAGCAACGATACAAGCCTTTGATCCACTAACCGACGCTGAGCTAGATGCCAAAGTGGAACTGGCTCACAACCGATTTTTAGATTATCGCTGGACACCGCTACATCAGCGATCGCAGTGGCTGCACCAAGCGGCAACCCAATTAGAGAATGAGAAACAGCACTACGCTGAACTGATGACGCTAGAGATGGGCAAACCGATCAAAGCGGCGATCGGGGAAGTTGAAAAATGTGCTTCGGTCTGTCGTTACTACGCCGATCACGCGCCCAAGTTTCTCGCAGACGTTCCAGCCCAGACCGATGCCTCGACCAGTTTTATCCGCTATCAGCCCTTGGGGGTCATTCTCGCGGTGATGCCGTGGAATTTTCCTTTCTGGCAAGTTTTTCGATTTGCGGCTCCTGCGCTGATGGCAGGCAATGTCGGCGTGCTTAAACATGCCTCGAACGTGCCGCAGTGCGCTCTTGCGATCGAAGACATTTTTACCAAAGCGGGCTTCCCAACCGGAGCATTCCAAACTCTATTAATCGGAGCCGATAAGATCGCCGGGTTGATGAGCGACGATCGGATCAAAGCCGCCACCTTAACTGGCAGTGAACCTGCTGGAGCAAGCTTAGCGGCAGCGGCAGGTAAGCAAATTAAAAGAGTTGTTTTAGAACTGGGAGGCAGCGATCCGTTCATCGTTATGCCGAGTGCAGATTTGGAGGCGGCGGTTGCAACAGCAGTCACGGCACGCATGATCAACAGTGGACAGTCCTGCATTGCGGCAAAGCGGTTTATTATTGCCGACGCGATCGCCGATGAATTCACCCACAAACTGATCGAACGCTACAAAGCTCTCAAGATCGGCGATCCAATGCATCCCGATACAGAGATTGGCCCGTTAGCCACGCCTGACATTCTTCAGGACTTAGATCAGCAGGTCAAGACCTCGATTGACCAAGGCGCAACCTTATTGATCGGCGGAGAACCGATGCGTGGCTCTCCAACGCTCAGCGAAGCGAATCGGTCTGGAAATTTTTACCCACCTACCGTTCTATCTGACATTCCCCAGGGAAGCCTAGCAGAGTACGACGAATTCTTTGGTCCGGTCGCACTTCTGTTTCGAGTTCCTGACATTTCAGCCGCCATTGCTCGCGCCAACGATTCTCCCTTTGGACTTGGCTCTAGCGCTTGGACACAGGACGATGAAGAGCGCGATCGCTTCATCACCGAACTTGACTCCGGATCGGTCTTTATCAACGGTATGGTCAAGTCTGACCCGCGTTTGCCGTTTGGCGGCATCAAACGTTCTGGCTTTGGGCGCGAACTTGGAAAAGAAGGTTTGTATGAATTTGTCAATGTTAAAACAGTGTGGGTGAAATAGTAGGGATGAAGGATGAGGGATGAAGGATGAAAAGAAGAGTTCGCATTTTTTCATCCCTCATCCCTCATCCCTCATCCCTCCAACTAGGAGGATGAAATGAGCGAAATGAATACGGCTGAACTATTAGTGCGCTGTCTCGAAGCAGAAGGCGTAGAGTATGTGTTTGGGTTGCCCGGAGAAGAGAACTTGCATGTCCTGGAGGCGCTAAAGGCCTCTTCGATTCAGTTTATTACGACTCGCCATGAACAAGGAGCCGCATTTATGGCAGACGTGTACGGGCGTTTGACCGGACGGGCGGGCGTCTGTCTCTCGACGTTAGGACCTGGCGCAACCAATTTGATGACGGGTGTGGCTGATGCCAATCTCGATCGCGCTCCCTTGGTCGCGATTACGGGGCAAGTCGGAACCGATCGGATGCACATCGAATCGCATCAGTATCTTGATCTCGTGGCGATGTTTGCGCCAGTCACGAAATGGACGACCCAAATTGTGCGTCCTAGCAATACGGCAGAAATTGTGCGAAAAGCATTTAAGATTGCTCAAAGTGAAAATCCGGGAGCCGTTCACATCGATGTGCCTGAAAACATTGCGGCAATGCCCGTTCAGGGAAAACCGCTTCTGGTAGATGATAGTGAAAAAACCTATGCTTCGTTTCACAGTATTGAAAAAGCCGCGATCGCGATCAATGACGCCAAAAATCCATTAATCCTCGTCGGAAATGGAGCGATTCGCTCTCATGCGAGTGAAATGCTGACGAAGTTTGCGACG
Source organism: Myxacorys chilensis (assembly GCF_059505265.1). Taxonomy (NCBI): domain Bacteria; kingdom Bacillati; phylum Cyanobacteriota; class Cyanophyceae; order Leptolyngbyales; family Leptolyngbyaceae; genus Myxacorys; species Myxacorys chilensis. Next base: position 28,686 of record NZ_JCACKG010000005.1, read on the forward strand.
CGATTAAACATTCCTGTTGCCAATACCTTTATGGGTAAAGGCGTGATTCCTTATCCACATCCTCTAGCATTGTGGGCAGTAGGATTACAGCAGCGTGATTATATTAGCTGCGGGTTTGATCAAGCCGATCTGGTGATTGCGATCGGGTATGACTTAATTGAATACTCGCCTAAGAAATGGAATCCTCAAGGCAATGTTTCCGTTGTTCATATTAGTGTTGCTCCGGCTGAAGTCGATAGCAGCTACATGCCGATTGCCGAAGTCGTTGGTGATATTTCTGATGCGTTGCAAGAAATTTTATATCGCTGCGATCGCGATGGCAAACCTGATCCTCAGGCGTTAAACCTGAGAGCCGATATTCGTGCGGACTATGCTCAATATGCGAAGGACGATGCTTTTCCGATTAAGCCACAAAAGATGGTTTACGATCTGCGGCAAGTGATGGGAGCCGACGATATCGTAATTTCAGATGTCGGCGCTCATAAAATGTGGATGGCGCGACACTATCATTGCCACCGTCCAAATACCTGCATTATTTCTAACGGCTTTGCGGCGATGGGAATTGCAATTCCGGGTGCGATCGCGGCAAAGCTGGTTCATCCGAATCGGAAAGTCGTCGCGGTTACAGGGGATGGTGGGTTTATGATGAACTGCCAAGAACTCGAAACGGCCCTCCGAATCGGGACTCCATTTGTCACGATTATCTTTAACGATGGTGGCTATGGCTTAATCGAGTGGAAGCAACAAAACCAGTTTGGGCATTCCAACTTTATTAAATTTACTAATCCTGATTTTGTTCGCTTTGCAGAAAGCATGGGGCTTAAGGGCTATCGAGTCGAGTCCTGCGCCGATCTACTTCCAATTTTGAGAGAAGCTCTAGAGCAGAATGTGCCTGCCGTGATTGATTGCCCAGTGGATTATCGGGAGAACTTGAAGTTTACCCAGCGATCGGGAGAAGTAACCTGCCCAATCTAACAGACCAGGGTATGCAGGGCTAATTTATTGTGTGAGATGTAAAAGGCGAGAAATATCGTGAGCCAGCGTTCTTAGGGCCTGAGTGAGCGAGGTAAAGCCGTTTTGCCGCAGCAGATTAATCACAATGTTGCGGCAAATCGAGGTATTGATAGCAACATTGGGATGAGTCAAGCGGGAGGCATCTTCTTGGAACACAACATCCTTAACCCAATGCAAGCCGTTTTCAATCTGCCAGTGATGGCGAATCCAGTGAGCAAACTGAGCGGCACTGGCAGAGAGCGAACTGATGAACCAGCGGCGCTGATGATAGGGTTTGCCAGCACGAGTGCCCATTTGGTCGATACAGATGGCAGTGCGAATGCCACTCCACATTGGCTCAAGCCGACCGGAACAGGGATACACTCGAACGGTTCGCGTAATTGTTCGATTACGGCTGACTTCGTGCGCTTGCCAAATTTGTTGTGCAGGCTGCTCGAGTCGCATCGTC
>NZ_JCACKG010000006.1:0-2188 GCF_059505265.1 Myxacorys chilensis
ACCAGATCTGACCGAGCACCCAGAAGATGAGCCCCGCCCAAAAGAGCAGGAGGAGGTGAGGGAGGTCCATCGCGGGTCCTTTCGTCCGGGTGGAGCGGGAGCGGACGACTCAGGCGGCGAGCGCGGCCGCCTGCTCCAGGCTGATGCCCCGAGCGAGGGGGTCCGCGTGGCGATGCGCGAGGCGCCATTCCGACCCGTCGCGGCGGTAGACCAGGGTGACGCGCAGTGGCCAGTCCTGGGCGGGGAGGCCGCCGACCTCGCCGTGGCCATGCTCGATGATCGCGAGGACCACCATGTCGGCTGAGCCGTAGGCCTGGACCAGCTCCTGCGTGAGCGTGCCGTTCCGGAAGAACCGCCCAATCTCCTCCCAGCCCTCGTCGGTGAGCCGCGCGCTGCGCGACGGAGGGCCGCCGAACGGCGACATCAGCGTAAAGTCGTCGGTCAACGCGATCAGGGCGCGATAGCGGGCGACGTCGCCGCGCACGAGCGCCGCGTTCGCCTCCTCGGACCGCCGGGCGAGATCGGCGACGGCTTCGTCGATGTCGGGGCCCCCCTGTGGGGCAGGAGTCTGGGCCGAGGCGCCGGTCGCGAAGGATGCGACGCCGGCGGCGCCCGCCGCGAGGACGGAACGTCGTGAGGTTGTCATGGTGTCTCCTGAGAGCCTGAAGGTCGTGAAGCGATGCCGCGGCCAGCGGCCTTGCGACGGCGGTGGAGATCGCAGCTTCCTTCCGATCAATCCAGTGATATGATTTCACCGATATGGTGCAGCAGGTTGATCTCTCCCGCGCCGACCTCAACCTCCTCGTGCTCTTCCAGGTGGTGATGGAGGAGCGTCACGTCGGCCGGTCGGCGGACCGGCTGAACCTCTCGTCGCCGGCCGTGAGCCACGGCCTCGGCCGGCTCCGGCGGCTGCTCAACGACCCGCTCTTCCTGCGGACGCCCAAGGGCGTCGTGCCAACCGACCGCGCGGCGGAACTGGCGGCGCCCATCGCGGACATCCTGGCGCGGGCGAGGAGCGTGATCGCGACCGCCGAGCCGTTCGATCCCGCCACGTCCATGCGCCGCTTCACGATCGGCGCCCCGGACGGCGTCTTGGCCGTGGTCCTGCCGCCGCTACTCGACGCACTGCGCGAGGCGGCGCCCGGCCTGGACATCGGCCTCCGGCAGCTCCTGCCCTTGTCTGGGGAGACCACGCTCGAGCGAGCTTGGCGCGTCGCCTTTGTCGAACTCGAAGCACGCGCGATGGACGTCGCCATCGTCCCCTCCGACCACATCCCGGCCCGCTTCCACCGCCGCACCCTCTACGAGGAGGACTTCGTGGTCGCGATGCGCGAGGGGCATCCGTTCGCGGACGACCCGACCCTCGACCGCTACTGCCGGATGCAGCACCTGGTGGTCTCGCTCACGGGCGATGCCTACGGCTTCGTTGACGAGGTCCTGGCCAGGCAGGGCCGCGCGCGGCGGATCGCGCTCACAGTGCCGAACTTCATGTTCGCGCTCGCGGTGATTGCCGAGACCGACCTCGTCGTCGCGCTGCCGAGGCGATTCGCCGAGAGGCACGCAGCGCGCTTCGGGGTCCTGAGCCTCGACGCGCCGCTGCCACTCGGCCGCTTCCGGCTCAACGCCGTGGCACCTCAGGCGGCGATGATGGACGCGGGCCTAGCCTGGCTTTTTGACGTGCTTGCAGGGGCGGAGCCATCCGGGCCGGTGGGCCACGGGCGCTCGGCGGCTCAGTTGCAAACTCTGACCGAGGACAAGCTGGGGTAAGCTGCCGGCCTGTGTCCGATCAGATGAGGCCGAAGGCCCGATGCGCTAAGCTTACCTCGCCGGCAAACGCCGGTCAGGTAGCGAAAGAGGGATCCCTGGCCCTTCTTGAGGGCGCGCATGACCTCAAAGCCCTTGATGGTGGCATAAGCGGTCTTCAGGAACTGAAAGCCCAAGGTCGGTTTGATCAGGCGCTTGAGCTTGCCATGATCTGCCTCGAGCCGGTTGTTGAGATACTGGACCTGCCGGTGTTGCGCGTCCTTGGGCAGGCGGCCTTCCTTCTTCAGGGCTGCGATGGCCGGACCGTAGCACCCGGCCTTGTCGGTGTTGATCGCCTTGGGGCGCTCCGACGCTCTCAGCCCACGCAGCGGCAGTGTCAGGGGGATGCGGCTTGAGTGGGGCAGGGGGACTGCTACCCTCACCC
>NZ_JCACKG010000007.1:0-2188 GCF_059505265.1 Myxacorys chilensis
CTGGAGCGGGTCCGGGGTGAGGGGTGGTGGGGCGCCCCGGAGTCCGCCGACTACTACGCCCAGCACGCGACCGGGGACGATCCGTTCAACTGGATCAAGGCCCATCCGATTCTGACGCCCGAAGCGCTCCGCCGCTACCCCTTCGACCACGCGGGCCAGGGCGAGACCTCGTTCATGCTCGCGCTCCGCCCCGAGACGGTGGACATGGCGGCGGCCGAGGGCGGTCCCTGGTACACGGCGACGGCGCGGGACGCCTCCGCCGCCTTGGGAGAGGCGGGGGTGGGGCTGGTGCTCGACCACCTCCGCGCGGTGCTGGTCGGGGCGCGGCGCGCCTGAGTTCAGGGAAGGGCGAGCCGGCCCGTGCGGGTGCGGAGGAGCGCGAAGATCCCGGCTACGGCGAGCCCGGCGACGGCCACGATGGAGAGCACGGCCTCCTCGCCCGCGCGGGCCAGGATCGGTTGGACGGCGATGGGGCTCAGCAGCCCGCCGAGGAGCCCGGCCGTCAGTATGGCCGAGGTCATCCGCGGGTCCGGTCCCAGGATGCGCATCGCCCAGACGTAGTAGGACGGGAAGATCATGCCCACGAAGGCGCCTGCGGCGACGTAGCCCAGCGCCGGCGCGCCGAGCGCGGCGGTCGCCATCGCGAGGCCGGCGCCCCCGGTTCCGATCAGGAACAGCACGTCCGGGGGGAAGCGCCCCGCCAGCCAGGTGAGCGCGAGCCGCGCGGCGAGGTAGGCCATGAAGAAGCCGGAGGTCAGGCCGGCCGCGGTCTCCTCCCCCAGGCCGGTCCCGACCAGGGCCGAGGCGCCGAAGCCGACCGAGAGCCCCTCGATGAGGCCGTTGCCGAAGATGAAGAGCGTGACGAGGAGCCGTCGGTCGCGCAGGTCGGGGAGGCCGCGTCGAGTGGGCTCCGGCTCCGGGCGGGCGAGCGACAGGGCGACGGCGGCAAGGGCCGTCACCCCCGCGAAGGCCAGCGTCGGCCGGCTGCCGGTCGCGAGGAACGCGAGGGGCGACACGATGGCGCCAAAGCCGTAGATGGCGTTGACGAGGCCGACCATCCCGGGCCCGCGCGCCCCGAATCCGGCCAGGAAGCCCCGGTTCACCGCTGCCATCAGGACGCCGAAGCCGAGCCCCGTCACGAAGGCCCCGGCGAGGGCCATCCCCCAGCTACTCGAGAGGCCGAGGATCACGGTGCCGAGGACCAGGCCGGCGAGCCCAGTCCGGATGCCGAGCCCGGAAACCCCGAGGAAGCCCGCGAGCACGGCGAGGAACGACCCGGCTCCGTTCGCGGCCAGGAGCCATCCCCCCTCCCCTTCGCCGAGCCCGAATGCCTCGGACCAGAGTGGCAGCGTCACCCCGTAGAGCGGCGGCATCATGCCGGAGGCAAAGAAGGCAAGCGCGCCGGAGAGGAAGAGGCGCGTGTCGAAGGCGTCGGCGCGGGGCAAGTCGGGGCTCCGGGGAGGGTCGCGGCCCAATGGCACCGGTCGAACGGCGGTGTCCAGGGGGCTCTGTCGCGTCAGGCGTCCGAGACCCGCGCCCAGGTGGCGAGGGAGCGGCGGATCGCCTCCCGGATGGCAGGAAGGGGCAGCGGCTCGGCGGCGCGGACCGGGTCCGAGCGGCCGGGGCGACGCAGGCGGAGCGGAAGCTCGATGGCGACCGGCAGGCCCGGGGCGAAGCGGGCCAGGGCTCCGGCGGCGGCGGCCCAATCCACGCGGCCCTCGCCCAAGGGAACGAAGCGCCAGTCCGGCCCCTCCTCGGCGATGTCCTTGAGATGCGCGTGGGCGGCGAAGGGCAGCGCGGCCGAGAGACCTGGCTCGACCCCACCCGCGTAGGTCAGAAGGTTGCCGATGTCGACGTTGAGCCGCAGTCGCGGCGAGCCGAGCATCCGGACCAGGGCCGCGCCCTCTTCCCCCCGGCCGATCAGGTCGCCCGAGCCGTGGCCCGGGTTCTCGAGCGCCAGGGTGACGCCGGCCGCTTCGAGCGCCGGGAGGGCCGCTTCCAGACGTTGCAGAATAGCCTCGCGGCCCGTCGCCGGGCCGGCATTGGTGATGAGGATGCCAGCACCGAGCGCCCCCGCGAAGGCGATGCGCCGGGCGAGCATCGGTCCGGCGTCGGAGGAGGAGAGGTCCATGTGGGCGGAGACGCCCTGGACCCTGAGGCCTCGGTCGGCGAGCGCGCGGGAGAGGCG
>NZ_JCACKG010000008.1:0-29456 GCF_059505265.1 Myxacorys chilensis
TATCGCGCATGACATTCCTCGTCTTTTGCATCTCACACAATAAATTAGCCCTGCCCAAGTGGGGGAACTCGACAAACTCGAAACGTTCGTCGGTAACAAGCAGAATAAATTGTGGATTTGGACTGCCGGGATCACTTTGCGCCAGGGATTCTCGGTTGGGCAGTCGGCGTTGCGAAGCTCTTCCCCCTGCGGGGTAATCACAGTGCCGCAACCTTTCGCCCGTTGTGGGAGGCGATTGCATACTGGCAGTGCTATTTCTGGGTCAGTGATGGCAATCCGGTTTGTCCAGGCTTCATTCCCGCAGGCGATCAGATTGTCAGTCAGACTTATAGGATTCGAGTTGAAGGTGGAAACACTCCTCTGCGTCACTATCTGGCGCGGTTGCATCGCAAAACCTTGTGTTATTCCAAGCCCGTTGAGATGCTGAAGCATTCCCTTCGCTGATTGATCCATACCTCGAATTTAGAGATGTACCTGCTCCTCTCTGATTCATCTCTTCATTTACCAACGCTGATTACTTCGCAGTGTCGGCAGGGCTGTTTCAAGGTTAGTGGAGAAAAACTAAACTGAGCAGTGTCGTTAGTGGGCTGAAATTCCATGAGCTTGATTGCACATCTGCAACAAATCCCAGAGTTTCGTGCCGCTCGGGGGCAACGTCATCCACTGGCTGGTCTTGGCGCTGATTATCTTAGACTTGTTGCGGAATAAGAGATAATCGAGGGAACGTGCTCCAGTTTGAGACCGTATGATCAACCTCCAACGCGCCTTAACTAATGACCGTCTGCTGCGCTCACTGACCGGTCTCAACCGCAAAGCTTTTGATGCCTTGCTGCCTGCTTTCACCTCTGCATGGCAGGCTGAGTTGCAAGCTCAAGTGCGAAACCGCGCTCCTGGAGGTGGGCAAGCTGACAAGGCTCGATTGTCCAACACGTCAGAGAAACTGTTCTATATCCTGTTCTACTTCAAGTGCTACCCTACCTTTGACGTGGCGGGATTTTTGTTTGGCTTTGACCGCAGCCAAGCCCATCGCTGGATGCATCGACTTCAACCGATACTGGAAAGGGCACTGGGTCAAATGCTGGTGCTGCCAGAACGGAAACTTGAAAGGATTGAGCAGTTCTTGGAGCGTTATCCAGACGTGAAAGAAGTAATGATCGATGGCACCGAGCGACCGATGGCTCGCCCAAAAGACCCTGAGCGACAAAGCGAGCATTACTGGGGCAAAAAGCGTCGACACACCCGCAAGCATCTTGCTGCCGTGGATGAAGGCAAACGGGTGCTGGTGTTAAGCCAAGCCCGAGAGGGAAAAGTGCATGACAAGCGGTTACTGGATGAGGAGGGGATGGCTGAGGGAATCCCAGATGCAATTTGCATTGCAGTCGATTTAGAGGATGTCTGAGAAGTGAGGGACTACGCTAAGCGTTTGAGCATCAGGCGAATCATTGCCACATAAATGAACGTTTCTGAGGTTTCCGGCAAGACTTCGTAGTCTTTGGACAAACGACGTGACCAGTTGAGCCACCCCCATGTGCGTTCAACCACCCAGCGCTTCGGTAGCAAGACAAAGCCTTTGGCCCTATCCGAGCGTTTGATGGTTTCTAAGATCCAACGGTAAGTATCCATCGTCCACTGCATGAACTCGGCTCCTTCGTAAGTCCCATCCACCCAAATGAGCACCAATCGGGCAATCCGCTCAGGTACAGCCAAAAGTCGCGCAAACACAAGACGCGCACCCTGCTGGTCACTGATATTAGCCGCACTGACCACAACCATCATCACCAACCCTAAGGTATCCACCATCAGATGCCGCTTGCGCCCCTTGATCTTCTTGCCGCCATCAAAGCCGACCTCAACTGCAGCAGGGGTTGCGCTTTTGACTGATTGAGAATCTAAACTGGCGGCACTGGGCACTGACTCATGTCCCTGAACAACTCGTTCCCACTGCACTAGTTGAGCATGAACGCGCTCCCACGTCCCATCTAACCGCCAAGCTCGAAAGTAGTGGTAGACCGTCTTCCACTTGGGCAAGTCTTTCGGCAGCATTCGCCAGGCACAGCCAGCAACCACAATAGACCTCTTGCAGATTAAGAGGAGCTAGGTTGAAGCGGGGGGCAAAATCAGGAAACATCAGGACAGAACAAATTCAACAAATACGTCCTGATGATGAACTCTACAGTAGCTGAAACTCTGACGAATAAACAGTTTAAGCGCCGCTTTGGGGTGCAGCGAGAAACGTTCAAGGAAATGGTCAAAGCCCTGCAACCTGAATGGAGAGCGACCCCAAAACCTGGAGCTAAACCAAAATTGGATTTAAGTGTTCGTATCCTAGTGACGCTAGAGTACTGGCGCGAATATCGCACCTACTTTCACATCAGCACAAGTTGGGGGATTAGCGAGTCTACGGTCTGTCGAATTGTGCATTGGGTGGAGGTACCCTGATGCGAACTGGGCGATTTCGGTTACCGGGAAAACGGCAGTTAGGGCGCGACTTTGGGACACCGAGCGTGGTCATTATCGATGTCACCGAAACTCCGATTGAGCGCCCAAAACGTCGTCAACGCGCGTTCTATTCCGGCAAACAGAAAGGGCATACGCTCAAAAGCCAGTTGGTGATTGATGCAACCACCCAGCAAGTGATCTGCACCTTCTTCGGCAAAGGGCGACCGCACGACTTCAAGCTATTCAAAGCGTCTGGCGTTCACTTCCATCCCCTGATCGAAAGTTTGCAAGATAAAGGCTACCAGGGCCTCCAGAAGCTGCATGCTCACTGCCGCTTGCCGAAGAAGAAACCTAGAGAGGGAAAACTGACGGCGGCAGACAAAGCGTACAATCGACAACTTGCAAGAGAACGGGTGGGCATTGAGCATGTTAATCGCCGCTTGAAGGTGTTTCGCATCTTATCGGGACGCTATCGCAATCGTCGCAAACGCTTTGGATTGCGGTGTAATTTGATTGCGGCGTTGTACAACTTTGAGCAAACTCAAGCTGCCAAAGTTAGCTAATCTGCAAGAGGTCTAATGGCGAGGGCAAAGCGACAACTCGCCAATCAACTCCAGCGAATATTTCCTCTCCTACAATGAAACAGCCCTGCCGGTAGTTCAAAATCAGGAAAGCGCTCACCCGTCTTCAAATTAGTCGTCATTGTTGCTCCTTTCTTACATGTTGGGACAGGTTGGCATGTCGTCTCCAAGGAGTAGCCTTGCGAGACTGGGCAATGCTTCACCGTAAGTTGGGTGAATGTGAACCGATTGTTCAAGTACCTGCCACGTTGCTCCAGCTTCCATCAGGGACAAAAAGACATGCACTAGCTCGGCAGTTTCGTATCCAACCAGCGTTGCTCCTAAAATCAAATTCGTCTGGGTGTTGATGACCATGCGGTAAAAGCCCAGATCGTGTCCCCATTCAATGCTACGAGCGATATGAGCCATCGGCAGGGTGACTTCGCGGGCAGCAATATCCTGCTTCTGAGCCTGCTCTAACGTCATCCCCACTCGACCCACTTGCGGCTCGGTATACACGGCATAGCCTAAGACTCGATCGTGGCGCGTTCGGTGTTCGCCACACAGAATGGCTTTCAAGCGGCGATAGTCTTCCCAAGAAACGTGGGTAAAGGCAGGTTGCTTGGCAGCGTCCCCGATCGCATAAATGCCAGCGCAAGTCGTCTGAAACTGATCGTCGATTTTAATAAACCCCTGTGCATCTAATTCAACGCCGGTCACAGCAGAATTTAATGCCCCAGTATTCGGCTTGCGTCCGATTGCAATCAGCAATGCTTCCCCATCGAGTACTTCACCAGTGTTCAGCGTCAGGCTAAACACACCGTTCGTGTAAGCAACTTGCTGAACCGTCACGTTGAAGTGTAGTCCAATTCCATCTTGCCCCAATGCCTCTAAAAGCACAGCACTGACATCAGATTCTTCTTGAGCGAGCAAGCGATCGCCCCGCACAATTAATTCGGTCTGGCTGCCTAAACGCGCGATTCCTTGCCCTAACTCCAGGGCAATATAGCCCCCGCCAACTACGAGCAACCGGGGCGGAATCTGCTGCAAATCAAAGAAGTTTCGGTTAGTGAGATACGGCGTTCCCGCTAAACCGGGAAAGTCAGGAATGGTAGAGGATGTCCCAGTGTTAATGACTACGATTGGAGCCTGCACCGTCACACCGCCGCCGCTCACCGTTCGCTCTCCAGTGAACGCAGCTTCAGCGCAGACGACTCGAACCCCGGCACTCTCCAGCCGCCGTTTAGTACCCTGGTTAAACTGACTGCGAATGCCACGCACACGCTCCATCACCTTAGAAAAATCGACTTCAATCTGCGCGTGTATGCCGAGCTTTGCGGCTTGTCGAGCACGACCTGCGGCATGAGCAGCGGCTAGAAAGGCTTTAGAAGGCGTACAGCCATAGTTGATGCAACTGCCGCCCAATGCATCGCGCTCAAATAGAACGACGTTCTGACCTGCTTTGGCAAAGTCAGCCGCGAGTGGAACTCCGCCCTGACCGCTGCCAATCACAATCACATCTGCTGTTTCCATCGTTACCTCTGTTGATAGGGTGAGCAATTGCATTGCTTGAATGCTGCTAAATTTCGTTAAATTCTATTCCAGTTGCAATGTTTATTTCTCGACATTCACTTGAGAATCGGATGTAATCATATTGAGTCATCCGATTCTCCTTGTCTGCTGTCCGTAGTGGGTTCATTGCGTCGCGGAGGATTGCTATATTCTTATACCCTGTACTACGGGTAAGCTTCAGGTGGACCCAAAATTTCGTCACCAATCTCGGCAGAAATGCGTTCAAATAGTGCCAGATCCGGTGCTGCTGTTTCATCCAAAGTGCCGACTGCTGCAATTAGCCGAGCAAAGCTACTGGGCGCAGCAACAACCAATCCACGAGTAGGTTGATCGTTGAATACGCCGATCGCATGAGGTGTGCAAGGAGCTATAAAAAAGCTTTCACCAGCACTGAGTACAAATTTGTTTTCACCTGCCCAAACTGTGAACTCTCCTTCGAGCACATAGAGTTGTTCAGAATAGCGGGTGTGACGATGGAGCGGTGTTTGTGTATTAGGTGGGAAGTAGCCTTCGATCAGATCGTACTGACCGCTAGTTGTTGTGTGATCGGCAATGATATTGAGGCGAGAACCAAAAAACCAGAAAGATTGGGTCATGAGATTGCTCTGATTAATGCGTGAGTTAGTGAATGTGAAATGTCTGCTGTTGATCGCTGCTTCAACGATTTCTAACTCAGAGTTAGGAATACCTTGATTGATCCAGATCGGCGATCGCTCTTCCACTAACGCAGTGACCTGAACGCCGCACGAATCTCCTCAGAGAAGAGCTGCGGCTGCTCCCAGGCGGCGAAGTGGCCGCCCTTGTCAACCTCATGGAAGTAGATCAGGTTGCGATAGGCGCGCCGGGCCCACGTCTCTGGAGCTCGATAGACATCCTCCGGAAATACCGTAATGGTCACCGGCAGCGAGATCTCGGCGGTCTTCTGTGCAGCCGCACTAGTAACGCTCCGTCCGCCGTTCTCCCAGTACAGCCGCGCTGACGAGGTTGCGCTGTTCGTCAGCCAGTAGAGCGTGATGTCGTCCAGCACCTCGTCTTTCGTCGGCGACGTTTCGGGATTGCTGCCGAACGTCCACTGCGTGAAGCCTGGATGCACGAGGATCCACGCCGCGAGCCCGGCTGGTGAGTCTGTCACGCCGTACCCAACGGTCTGTGGCCGCGCGGTCATCATCACGAAGTAGGCCGAGTTGTTCTTCCTGCGGTACGCGTCGAGCGCGTCGAACACTGCGCGTTCCTGCTTGGACAATCCCGTCGGCGCGGGCCCACCGGCAGCGAGCGCTGCAGACACCTCGGGCGGTACCGTCGCTGGCAAGTTGAGGTGGATGCCGACCAATCCTGCCAGTGCCTGGCGTGCCATCGCGCTGGAGATGGGAGCGCCCCAGTCGCCTCCCTGGGCAACGTAGCGAGTGTACCCGAGGCGCTTCATCAGCTCCGCCCAGACTCGGGCGATGTGGTCGGGATCCCAACCAGTGCCGGTTGGCTTGCCGGAGAAGCCATAGCCCGGTATGAACGGGATTACGACGTCGAAAGCGTCTCCGGCGCTGCCTCCGTAGGCAGTTGGATCTGTGAGCGGACCGATGACCTTGATGAACTCGAACACGGAGCCCGGCCAACCGTGCGTGAGGATCACCGGAAGCGCATTCTTGTGACGAGAACGGACGTGGATAAAGTGAATGTCCAGCCCATCGATGTTCGTTACGAACTGCGGCAATGCATTCAGCTTCGCCTCGGCTTTCCGCCAGTCGTACTCCGTTCCCCAGTAGCGCACTAACTCCTTCATCGTCGCCAGTTGCACGCCCTGCGACTGGTCGGTGACTGTCTCCTTGTCAGGCCAGCGGGTCGCCCTGATGCGGTGACGGAGGTCGTCGATCGCCGCTTGCGAAACGTGAACGCGGAAGGGGCGGATCGCTTTGGACGAGACCTGGGCTTGTGCATCAGTCTGGGCGGGTTGCTGCGCAAGTATGCGATCGGGCAGTGCCAGAAACACCGTTGCTGCAAAGAGTACGACGAGGAGTCGCGACAGGACGAAGGCACCTGAGGTACGGGCTTTGGTTTTGTAATGTACTTTTTTCAGTTTGGTCATGGTGTTTTCCTTGCTGCAAACTGTCTGTTTCCCGACGCAGGCTAAACCCGATCAGTAACTGTCAACTTCGACCACAGCTTTGGCAAACTCCTGCGGTGCTTCTTGCGGCAGGTTGTGCCCGATGCCGCCTTTGACAGTGCGGTGCGAATACTTGCCCGAGAATTTCTTGACATAGGAACTGGGATCTGGATGCGGCGCACCGTTGGCATCACCCTCCAGCGTGATGGTGGGCACGGCGATCGCAGGGGCTGCGGCTAGTCGCTGCTCAAATTCGTCATACTTCGACTCGCCTTTGGCCAGGCCGAGCCGCCAGCGATAGTTATGGATGACGATTTGGACGTGATCCGGGTTGTTGAACGATGCAGCGCTGCGATCGAATGTCGCGTCATCGAAGTGCCATTGCGGCGAGGCAAGTTGCCAAATGAGCTTGTTGAAATCGTGCCGATATTTTTCGTAGCCGAGCTTGCCGCGTTCCGTCGCGAAATAAAACTGGTACCACCATTGGAGCTCAGACTGCGGCGGCAATGGCATCTTGTTGACTTCAAGGCTACTAATCAGATAACCACTCACGGAAACGAGAGCCTTGCAGCGCTCCGGCCAGAGTGCCGCGACGATGTTGGCTGTTCGCGCGCCCCAATCATAACCAGCGAGGATCGCCCGATCGATCTTGAGCGCATCCATCAACGCGATGATATCGGCCGCAAGTGCTGACTGCTGCCCATTGCGGAACGTCTCGCTCGACAGAAAGTGCGTCGTACCATAGCCGCGCAGATACGGGACGATCACCCGGTACCCTGCTGACGCCAATAACGGGGCAACATCAATATAGCTGTGAATGTCGTAGGGCCAGCCATGCAGGAGGATGACTGGACGGCCATTCGCGGGACCAACCTCGGCATATCCGACATTCAGGACACCAGCATTGATCTGCTTGAGTGAGTCGAACGATGTGTTTGTTCCCGACTTCATCATGCCCAGAACGGCTGGTTTTGTATGGCTCGATTGGGCGTTGGCAAAACCGGATTGGCCTAGCTGTGTAGCCGCGATCGTTATGGCCGCAATGCTCAAGAAGCGGCGGCGTTGATGGTTGATTGTTTCAGACATTGATCTTGTGCCGATTGGATTAGCTCAACTTGCTTCAGCCGACAACAAAACTCGATGCGGGATATTTCAGCGAGCGTCCAGCCGAGGTCTTAGCACTACGAGCGGCTTGCCCCTCAAACCGTGACTTTACTTCGCGTGAATTCAGCGGCGTGGAATTTCACGAAGTCGTACATGCTCGTCGGCGTCTTGCCGGTCAGCTTGTACAAGTCATCCGTCATGCGGTCATACCGCCCCTGCATGTGAAGTTCCGCCATCACCGCGAGGTGGTGGGCGAGGTGCGTTGGCACCCCAAACTCACGAAGCGCATCAGTCCATCCGGAGAGCGGCACATCACGATAGCGGATCGTTCGACCGAGTGCCTCGGAAAAGACGCGGGCGTAGTGATTGAGATCGGCTGACTCAAATCCGGTCAGATTGTAAATATGACCAATGTGCGGGGCAGGGTCGTCGAGGATCACGGAAACGGCGCGTGCCACATCAACAGCCGAGATCGGTGAGGTTTTACTGTTGCCTAGTGGCAGTGCTAGTTCGTCGTTGTCCCGGATGCCAGCAGCGGCGAGACGCAGGAAGAAGCCTTCGAGGAAGATCGTCGGCCGCACCGTGACGATCGGTAGCCCCGACCACGCTAATGCCTGTTCCGCCAGCCAGTGCAGCTTGTGCTGTGGGCTGTCAGTGGTCTCGGTGATGCTCATCTGCGTCACCGTCATCTGCGACATGTTCACGAAGGCCTCGACACCGTGGTGCTTCGCTACTGCAGCAGTGTTGACCGTGGCTTCGAGATACGCCGCCGAAACCGACATGCCGAAATAGATGCGCGCCACCCCTGCGATCGCGCGGTGCATCGAGGCAAGATCGGTCAGGTCACCCTGCACGACCTCAGCACCAAGCTGGCGCAGAGCTTCAGCGCGTTCGTCCTCTCGTCGGACTAGGGCGCGCACCCTATGTCCCTTGTTGAGCAGCATTGCAGTGAGGTTGCGGCCGATCGCACCAATATCGCCAGCCGCTCCGGTCACAAGGATTGGGCTGTCATGTGTGGATTTCATCGTCATAATCATTTACCTTCTTGTCACTCGTTGCGAGGACGTATCTGTTTGCGTGATCAACCAAACGTGAACGCAAAAGCCTCTATCCCGGCATCCAGAAACTCGATCTCAAACTGGCGATCGCGGATGGGCTCCGGCTGCCGGACCAGTTGGTACAAACGCTGTTCGGTTACCGTGCCTTCGCCTCGCTCGTTAACGTCAAGTCCACGAGCCGCGACTGCTGGCTGCCCGTCTACGAGCACGCGAAACCGCACGGACGTTCCTCGCTGAGCCGGCCCCATGACGAGATGAAGGTCGCGTGCGTGGAAGTGGTACGCAATCCGCCCGCCGGACTTGTTCAGGACAATGGCTTGTCTTCCGATTGTCCAATCGCCTGAAAGTGCCCATTGATTACGTTGCAATTGCGTGGGGGCGGTATAGGAATGAGGCTTGTTTAACACCGCGCTGCTGGAAGACGCAAAATTCTGCGTTCTTTCGTAGCCAAGGTAGTTTTCAGGCGATTTCAGACTATTCCAATCGGCGGCAGCCTCAAAACCGCGAGCGTCGACTTCGACCATTTCCTGACCGACACGACCAGTTCCGGCCTCAGACAGGAGTTGTTGAATGACCCGTTCCGATCGCTCATACGCGCCCTCGCCGAAGTGGTGATGACGGATGCGCCCTTGCGTGTCGATGAAATAAAGGGCCGGCCAATAATGGTTCTCGAAAGCGCGCCACACCGCATAATCGTTATCCACAGCGATCGGATAATCAATTCTCATGTCCGTCAAGGCCCGGCGGACATTATCCATATTCTTCTCGAATTCAAACTCGGGCGTGTGCACCCCAATTACGGTTAGTCCCTGATCCCTATACTTCTCGGCCCACGCGCGAACATAAGGGAGTTGGCGCAGCCAATTGATGCAGGTATAAGTCCAGAAGTTGATGAGCACGACTTTTCCGCGTAGTTCGTCGACCGTCAACGGCTGCGAATTGAGCCACGCGATCGCGCCGACAAGAGAGGGCAGTTCGCCTTCAATCGGTAATCCAGCCGTTGCCGATGTAGCGTACTGTTTGGTGCAACTGAGCCTGCCGAGCTGGGTAGCAGCAATGGTTTTAATCATAGTTGTTAGAAAGTAGCGGCGATTAGGATTGATTTCTTCGAACACACACTGACCTCCCTGTCGTTGCGTTAGAGGTGCGGTGGAATTAGCTCACGGATCTTCTTCTTCACGACCCTCTCGACGGTCCCTTGTCGGCTGTGCAGCACGGGGCTAATCTGCACAGCGGCAACTTTAATGACTGTACTGGTAAGGATATTTTTCATAATTAACGCAGCGACCTAAACGCCGCCCTGAGTTCCTGAGCAAAAATTGTTGGTTGCTCCCACGCCGCGAAGTGGCCGCCTTTGTCGAGCTGGTTGTAATAGATGAGCTTGGGATAGGCCCGCTCGGTCCAGCTTCGCGGGGCTTGATATGCCTCGCCGGGAAAGATGCTCACGGCAACCGGAATGGAGACGCCCTTGGCGTTCCAAAAGCCACCCTTATATTCCCAATAGAGCCGAGACGCAGAGACCCCCGTGTTCGTCAGCCAATACAGCGTGATGTTGTCGAGGATCTCGTCCCGAGTCAGTTCGCCCGTGGTGCTCGTGGTCCGAGTTAGAGCCGCGACGACCGCCGCCGCTGGCTGACCGCCAGCATCATCGTGATCAAGCAGCCAAGCGGCCAGTCCGACGGGTGAATCTGCAATGCCGTACAACGTTTGCGGGCGCGCCGCCATGTACCTGGCGTAGGCAACCTTTTGCTTCAACGTTTTGTCCAGCTGCTCATAGGCGCGTCGTTCCTCAGCCGAGAGACCAGATGGCACCGGGTCGCCAGCCAGGAGCGCCTCATAGACGTCGGCTGGAACGGCACCAGGATAGTTGGTGTGGATGGCGAGCAATCCCGCAGGTGCCTGCACACCCATCAGGTCGACTACAAACGCACCCCAGTCACCACCCTGAGCGACGTAGCGGGTGTAGCCCAGCCGCTTCATTAACACGTCCCAAGCACGTGCCATGCGCTCGACGCCCCAGCCGGTGCTCGTCGGCTTGCCGGAGAAGCCATAGCCCGGCATCGACGGGATGATGACGTGGAATGCGTCCTCGGCTTTTCCTCCATAGGCCGTGGGATTAGTAAGTGGATCAATAATCTTCAGCTGCTCAATGATTGAGCCGGGCCAACCGTGGTTGACGATAAGCGGCAATGCGTTCTCGTGCCTCGATCGAACATGAATGAAATGAATGTCTAGCCCATCGATCTGGGTGATGAAGTGCGGCAAGGCTTTCAGTTTTGCCTCGACCTTGCGCCAGTCGTAATCTGTTGCCCAGTAGCGCGTAAGTTCCTGCATCGTCGCGAGCTGCACGCCCTGCGACTGGTCAGCGACAGTCTCCTTTTCGGGCCAGCGGGTCGCCGCGATGCGTTGGCGGAGATCGACAAGCGCCTCTTGCGACGTGTTGATGTGGAAGGGGCGGATTGTGGTTGGGTCGGTGGACTGCACAACTCTGGGTCGAGTCGTGGGGGTTTCCTTGGGTTTTGTTTGGCTCGATTGGGCGTTTGCAGAACCGAATCGACTTAGCTGTGTAGTCGCGATCGTCATGCCCGCAATGCCCAAGAAGCGGCGGCGTTGATGGTGAATTTTGTCGGACATTGATCTTTCTCCAATTGGATTGAACTGGGGTTACGGATTGTCTGTCCGCATGACTCAGTTGTGATGGTGGGGCGAGTTGTGGATTTGAGTTCCGTCGCTCGCCTCATCGCTCAATGCAGCGAGGAAAAGGCGATCTCCGCCAGCAACGTGTTACTGATGTGCTGCATGATCGGTGAGCTGGGTACTCTCGCCGATCAGCATTGTCCAGAACCCGACCTAGCGGATGCCGTTGTGAGCGCATCATTTGGAAAGAGCAGGCAAAATCTTCTCCATGTAACGGTCAGCGGCGGCGGCTGCCTCTTCTGGTTTGCTGCCATTCTGACGGGCACTCAGATAAGGTGCATACCAATCCCACCAATGATGCTCGCCGTGAGTCTTCTCGTAGTAGTCGTGGCGCTCTGCCGTCTCGTGGAGAAGGTTTGCAAGGGTTGCAATGTCCATGTCTCCTGCTTGCGTAGAGTCCCATAGGCGACCGGGAAGCCGTGTTGTGATTTCCTGGAGCAACCAGACGTTTCCATCCGGATCTTCAAACGAGGCAAATGAGAAGTAGGAACGGCCTTCCGGGTCGCGTCCACTGACGTGCGGGCTTTCCACGGCGTTGTTGAAGGGACCGCCAGCATAGTGGAAGATCTCACTCACGTTGACACCGCGATCGCTCAAGTCTTTGCGGGCGGCGTCGAGGTCGTCCACAGCGAGGACCAGGTTTTGCACCGAGCCAGAATTGTTTGGAGGGAGTCCCTTGCCAAAGAGGATTGAGGCATCCGAGTTAGGCGGTGTAAAATGCACGCCACGGAAGTCGCCCTCCACCACGTCGATGTCGAACCGCCAGCCGAGATTCTCGTAGAATGCTTTGGCGCGATCGATGTCGGAAACGTTCAACATCACGACTTCGAGTTTCATGTTTGGACTGTTTACGTGATTGCTACTCATCTTGTTCTCCTTTTGGTTAGTAAGTTTGATGTTCAAATTGGTTACACTTCATTCTTCTGCGATGCGAAGCAGTTCCCCCTGCGGGGTAATCGCCCCATCCACACCACTCAAGTTCTTTGAGTTAACACGCGACTTAAATGTGCGTTCACCAATGAAAAGTGCGGTGGTTTTATGGTGCAACTGAGACTGTTTTTACAGGGGTTTGCAGCTGGTATTCGAGCTGTAGAATTTCCGCTGCCCGCTCCCCGACGATCACGCAGGGAGCCATCGTGTTACCCGTGGTTATTCGCGGCAGAATCGATCCATCCGCGATCCGGAGATTGTCGATTCCATACACTCTCAGGTTGCTATCTACCACCGACATGGAATCTCGACCCATCTTCGCGGTGCAGGTTTCGTGCCAGAAACTTGTCGCAGCATCTCGAATAAAGTGCTCGAGTTCGGCTCCTTTCAAATTACCTGGCATGACTTCACGCTTGACAAACGGACGAAGCGGAGCGGAGTTACCGACTTCGCGGCAGAGTTCTACGCAGGCGATCGCGGTTTTGAGATCATCCGCGTCAGACAGAGTGTTTGCATCAATCAGAATCGGGTCGGATGGATCGGCTCCCGTCAGGCGCAGACGGCCTCGGCTTTTGGGGTGCGAGAGCGCCCCAAATAACGTCCAGCCTGCATCAGGCAGCCCGAACCGGACGGCATTCTCAGAACTGGATTTTGGCACCTCGGCCTGACAGACAAATAAGTCTGGACTGTCAAGCCCGGACTGGCTCGTCGCGAAAAAGATTGCCTCGGAGAAGTTGTTTCTGGGTTCGAGAGCGGTTTCATATTCCCAGACACAATCAAAGGCAACGTGGTCTTGAAAATTTTGCCCCACACCGGGAAGGTGCTGCACGACAGGAATTTCAAATCGCCGCAACTCAGCCGCATCGCCGATACCGGATTGCATCAGCACTTTCGGCGTATGGATTGCACCGAGCGACAGCACAACTTCGACTGCCGCACCAATGCGATAGATCGCATCACGATAAGCAATCTCCACGCCAGTGACCCGCTTGCCCTGGAACGTCAGCCGTGTGACCAGTGCATGACTGAGAACCGTCAGGTTTGGCCGATCCATATAAGGGTAGACATAGGAGCGGAATATCGATTCGCGCTTGCCATTGCGGACTCGCACATCGCTGATAGCAGCGCCCTTCGCCGCTTCCATCATGCGTCCGTTCGGACTTTCAAACGTAGGAATTCCGACCGATCGCGCTGCTTCGACCGTTGCAGGTGCGATCGAGTTTGGATCGGGTGCGGGCTGGACAAAGACTGGCCCTCCCGTTCCGCGATACATCGGGTCCGGCACGCCATGCCAATCTTCCAGGCGGCGATAAATCTTCAAGACGGATTCATAACTCCAGGCTGGATCGTTGGCTTCGGAGGCGAAGAAATCCCAATCCTGCTTGTGTCCGCGTGCCCAAACCATGATGTTGATGCTCGATCCACCGCCGAGTACCTTGCCCATCGAGAACGGAATCGAACGACCGTTCACATGTCGATTCGGCTGTCCCTGAAAGCTCCAGTCGCGATCGCTGCCAAGGTTCAGCGGCCATTGATTGGCTTCCAGGACACTTGGCAGATCATCGCTACCTCCAGCTTCAAGCAGCAGAACGCTGACATCCGGATTCTCGGCCAGTCTGCGGGCAACCACCGAGCCAGACGATCCAGATCCGCAAACAATAAAATCGTACTGGTGCCTTAGCTCAGAGGTGAGCTGGCGCTGGTTGCTGCGGACACGTTCGGCGAAAGTATCGCGGTCATTAGTTCCACGTTGATAGTTGTCACGTTCATCCTCAAAGGACTTGCTCTCAAAATTCATCTTCATTGCGTCTACCTCGCTTGCAAAATCGAATTCACTCAGGTTGCTTCTTGTCCGTTTCCATCACCGCTTTATGAGCACGATCGTTCGTTCGAGTTCCGTCACGCCTCCACCGCTCATTTCACTGAGGAGAAGGCGGTCGGTGCCAGCAACTCACTGCTGATGTTTTGCACAAGTTGACCGTCCTTCTCGGTTGCGGACTTGATTGCGACCCATTCGGGGTCGGTGAGGAATGCACTCCACCGCTCCTGGCGCTCAGCCATGCTGTCCCAGGCAAGCAGGTAGGTGAGCCTACTCTCGCTCGCGCCAATTAGCGTTGTCCAGAATCCTGCCTGGCGGATGCCATGCTTTTCCCAAATTCCCAACGTGTGGTTCTGGAAGCGCGACAGCAGCGCGGGTAGTCGTCCGGGCATGGCGTGATAAATGCGTAGTTCGTAGATCATGCCTTTTTCGAGTTGGGTCATGGTATGTGTTCCTGGGTCAGCAGGTTGGACGATCGAGCAATCTTATTTGGGAGCGTCATTGACGCTCCCTGGGTGCAAGGCGGTGTCAGTGTCCCGCACTCTGTCCACCATCAACGTGAAGGATTTCGCCCGTCACAAAGTTGGCTGATTCGAGGTAGAGGATCGCATCGACGGCATCAGAGATCTCGCCTATATGACCGATCGGGTGCAGGGCATCGAGCTGCGCATGGGTTTCGACAGGATGCATTGGCGACTTGATGGTACCCAGTGCAACCGTGTTCACCCGGATACCGCGCTTGGCATACTCGATCGCGAGGGATTTGGTCGCGGCATTCAGTCCGCCCTTTGTCAGCGACGCGAGCACAGAGGGTACGCCAGCGATCGGGTTGTCAACCAGGCTCGTCGAGATCTGCACGACATGACCGCTGCCCTGCTTCTCCATCTCGGCGATCGCGAGTTGCGTCATGTGAAAGAAGCCAGCGATATTGGTGTCCAAGTACGCCTCGTAATCAGCCTCGGTGTATTGGGTAAATGGCTTGGCGATGAAGATGCCAGCGTTGTTAATGAGCGTGTCGATGCGCCCGAAGTGGGACACACCTTTGGAGATCACAAGCTCAGCGGTTTTTCGATCAGCAATGTCGCCCGGCACCGCTAGGACCTGATCATCGTCCGACGGCTCGATCGAGCGCGAGGTTGCAACGACCCGATAGTTGCGATCGCGGTACGCCTTGACAAGAGCCGCGCCGATGCCCTGCGATGCGCCGGTAATAATGGCAACCTTCTGTTCAGTGCCCATAGTAGAACTCCCTTGGAAATAATGTGTGGATGTTGCAGGTCAGGCTTTGGTCGAAGCCGCTACGCGGTGATCATGGTCGGTACTGGTCGCGACTGGCAACCATGCTTCGATTTCCTGTACGATCTTCGCGACGTTGCTCCGGCACAGGTCGACCGCATCCTTTCCAACAGGCAAATGCAGCGGTGGATGTTCTGTATCGGCAAGTTGGATCATCACCTGAGCAAACTTTTTCGGATCACCGGGTTGGTTCCCGTGTAGCGCATCGGCTCCGCTCCGCATCCGTCCTACCGTTTCCTGGTAGTCAGCAATCATGGCTTTAGCGGCAACATAGGATTCCATACTCAGGAAGTCAGTTGTAAAAAGACCGGGAGCTACTGCTGTGACGTGGATGCCGAGCGGTGCTAGTTCGACCGCTAGCCCTTTCGAGAGACCTTCGATCGCAAACTTACTGGACCCATACAATCCCCAGCCTGGAACCGCATCGTAGCCAAACAAGGACGAGATATTGATCACCCGCCCAAACTTTTGCTGGCGCAGGTAGGGCAATACGGCACGCGTCACGTTGAGTAGGCCAAACACGTTGGTGTCATACAGTTTACGAACTTCAGCATCCGAGGCTTCTTCGATCGCCGTAACCATGCCAAACCCGGCATTATTGACTAAGACGTCAACCTGACCGAAACGGGCAATGCCTTGGTTGACAGCCGCTTGTACCTGGTCTTCCTGGGTGACATCCATCTGCACCACGTACAAATCCGGGTGGTTGTTTAGGGTAGCAGCGAGTTGTGCGGGCTGGCTGCGAACCGTCGCTACTACTTGGTCGCCTGCTGCCAGGGCTGCTCTGGTAATTTCTAACCCAAAGCCTCTGGATGCTCCCGTAATGAACCATACTTTCTGCGTTTTCATGGTGTGTCCTCTTTAGGTGTTGTGTAGTGTGTTGGCTTTAGGTCGGTGAGCTTGCTGCCCATCTCGGTTAATTTCATTCTTCAGCGATGCGAAGCAGTTCCCCCTGCGGGGTAATCGCCCAATCCAAACTACTCAAGTTCTTTGAGTTAGAACGCGACTTAATCATTCGGATTGGAGAAAGCAACAGGACGTGAAGTCGTTAGACCTGATATGCTTCAGATGAGCTACCTGATGAAGTAATTCTGGATTGTCCTACTCACGAACATCACGTTGAGTGAAATTGGCAACGGTGATGTTGTTATCATCCCGATTCACTGAAATTGTCAGAACTAAATATTCAATTTCCTACCAGTTTGGTGTGTTGGTGGCGGCACAGGCGACAAGTACGATGCACCTCTAATTGAATGGAATAGTGAGATGTGCGAAGCTCGTAGGCAATCAGAACCATTCCCCCAAATAAAACGGCAACTCCACTAAGAAAGACTATCAGTGCCATCTGTGCTAACCAACTGATATTAGTGGCAACTGCTATGGCAATGACCAGCATATCCACCATAAAGACTAGGATGGAAGTATAAGTAAGAACAAGGGCATCATGCACAAAATGATGGTGCCTCAGCAGATCCCTCAGCAGGCATTCAAGTTCTTGTACCCTCTGAGCTTTGTTCCGATTGTGAGCCAGATCGGACTCCTGCAAGTCGCTCAGTCCCTGGCTAACGGTGCGTAGGCGATCGCCGAGAGAACCGTACCGGATAATCAAGCCATTTACCACGATGGCACAAGTCGTGATCGTGACGACAGGCGCAATGATTAGGTTAATTGTCTTTGTCACTTCCTCAATTGACGACATCATGCCACGCTCCCTTAGATAAGGCGTTATACCGCCCCCAGTCGTAAAAATTCTTGCAATTTTGCGTCTCACTCTTTGTCGTTTATGACCAGGTTCTGTTCACTGGTATCGACGACAAGCACTGCTAGCAGGCGTGCGGGTTCAGTATCACTGGCATTGGCGCTGACACGATGATGGTCGCCAGGTAGTTCAGTGAAGTTCTCACCAGCGTGATACACCTGCTCTGGATTATCATTGACCTTACTCCGAATTGCACCCTCTAGAACTGTTGCATAGATGAAAGCTGAGGCGGCATGGGTGTGAGCGAGCGATGAGACACCTGGCGCATATTCAACCATCTGGACTTTCATGCTCTTGCCGGGCACATTGGGAAGGGCACGATCGAAGACCAACGTTACCTTTTCACCCAACAAATCGGCTGAAGCTGCAAATACGGGGGGAGTTACGAATATGCAGAGTGCCATGAATAAGGAGAGAGTCACAAATGCAACTCTATGGAAAAATCTAGTTAACACTTCTGTTCTCCTTGCGTGAATGCAAACGCAAACACGAATTGGTGAATATAAATCCGTCTGACGTACTCTTATCTGAATCAAGCCGAGCGCGGCTTAGACCTGTATAGGTTGAGTTGAGCGTTGCAAAACTCAGCAGTTGTGGGATGTTGGGCTTTGTATTCCCAATTCAACCGATGTCAGCATTGAATTCTCATTGCTGATCTTTAAGCAATCGAGCGGTTGAGCCAGTCCTCAAAGTGTGTCGAACCGATGCGCGAGTTGCCCTGCGGAACGAGCTGATCGTTCAACGCTGCACCAAAGTAACGGGCGTGACTGTCTACAACCACCTGACGTGAGTCGTGAGTTGCATTCAGGAATTGGCAGATAATTTCCTCAAAATGGAACCGATCTGGACCCGCTAAATCGATAGTGCCGTTGACTGGCACTCCTAGTGTGATATCGACCAGCGCGTCAACAACGTCCTCCGACAGGATGGGCTGGATAAAGGCAGGGGGCAAGTGAACTGTTTGTTCATCGCTGGGGAATTGAGCGATGATCGTCTCGATGAACTCAAAGAACTGCGTAGCGCGGACGATCGTATAGGGGATTGCTGCGGACTGGATCAACTTTTCCTGAGCAACTTTCGCACGCATATAGCCGCTATCCGGGATGCGATCGGCACCCACGATCGATACTACAACGTGATGAGCCACACCCGCGTCTGCCTCCGCTGCCAGCAGGTTCCGGGATGACTTCTCGAAGAACTCTAACACCGCCGCATCCTCAAAGGAAGGTGAATTCGTCACATCAACAACAACTTGAGTACCCGCTAACGCCTCAGTCAGTCCCTCACCTGTAACAGCGTTGACACCTGAAGAAGGAGACGCCGCGATCGCTTCATGTCCGCGATCCTGTAGCTTGCTCACAAGCTTCTTACCAATTAGCCCACTGCCACCAATGACAACAATTTTCATGACAACACCTCTGATAATTAGATAGGGGGATTGTGTTTGGCAGTCACCGTTGCAAGTTTGCTACCAAGTTGCAGGATACTTGTCTGTTGAGCTTCATCCTTCAAATTGCCATTCTCATCAAACGCTTGATACGCGTTGCTAATTGCCTGCTGAGCTGGCAACACCAAAACCCCAATGTTGCCAAGAATGGAACGAACATGAACTAATCCTCGTAAGCCTCCCAACGTTCCAGGGGACGCACTCATTAACACCGCAACCTTGTCTGCGAAACACTCCAATGGAGGTTCGCCTGGTTCAGAACGTGATGCCCAATCGATTGCATTTTTTAGCAGTGGGGTGATCGAACTGTTGTACTCTGGGCAGGCAATGAGGAATCCCTGATGCGCTTTCATTAGGGCCTTGAGCTTAAGGGCATTCTCTGGCAGTCCCTCAGCCTCCTCCAAATCCCCATCATAGAGCGGTAAAGGCAAATCGCGGAAATCCAGGTAGGTCACTTCCGCACCTGCGGCTTTTGCTCCCTCAACGGCAATTTTCACCAGTTTTTTGTTGATGGAATCGTGGCGAGCGCTCCCGGCAAAAGCGAGAATTTTGGCAGCGATCATGAATTTCTCCTACTTTTCGAGTTTTCACATGATGAGTCTATGGTTGTTGGGTTTTGAGCCATCCAGCTAAAACCGTTGAGAGGAATTCATATTGCCTTCTCTGAGGGCTGAATTGTTCAACGGGTTAACTAGCATGAGTTACAGCAGTCTCAACCACCCATTCCAATAATCGCGGCTGAAAATTCAGTTTGCGTTTTGCCTTGGCATTCGATGCGCCTCGCATCTGAGTCTGGTAGTAAACACTGTCCGCACCACCCTCCATTTTGAGAGCATCCTCAACCGATACCGGTGGCGGGGGTGGAGCATTCAGCGATCGAGCAAACGCAGGCAGCCAGTCGCGCACTGCTAAAGGCTGATCATCCACAATCAGATAAACACCAGGATTGCCCTGCTCTGCTGCTGCAACAGTGGCGATCGCTGCATCCTCAATGTGTAACCACGACCATACACCATCACCATTTCCCACAATTGGAAACTGTTGCTGCCGCACCTGTTGCGCTACATCACCATCCGGGTTGAACCAGGTGCCGGGTCCATAGAAGAAACCATAGCGTAAGGCAATTCCTTCGAGATTGGATTCCAATAAACGACGTTCAATCTCAGTGACGAGGCGAGCATCGGCGGCAACAGCGGGGGAAGCATCAAGCGATAACGGTGTTGCCTCATCTGCCAATCCAGCACCGGGAATTCCCCAGAAGGCGACCGACTGTCTCAGGTAACGGCGCACTCCTGCTGCCTGTGCAGCTGCCAGCACATTGGCTCCCCCTTCTAACCGAATGCGCGTATTCAGAGGACCTGCCGCACTCATTGATTCCCGACTATAAGTCTTGGGTAGAGCGGTGAGTTGTTCAATCACCACCTCCGGTTGAGCGTGGGCGATCGCTGCTTTAACTGAATCTGGGTCGAATACATCTGCGATCGCTGGTTCGATTCCCTGTGCCGCTAATGACTGTGCTCTTTCTTGCGAGCGGGTCAGCGCGACAACGTTGTGTCCTTTGGCAAGTAATTGGTTGAGTACTGGGCGACCGATCGCCCCTGTTGCTCCGGCAACAAAAATCTTCATCTGTAAATCCTCCAAAACTTATTGGCTAGTACAGCATTACAAGGGGGTAGCTCCTCCACTCTTTTACTTCTCCACCTATTTCCTTGTCATCATCTCTGTCGTGAACTTCGCTTGTGTCCTTAAGCGATCGATGTCCTGTTACCGTCCGGGCTTCCGCACTTTTATCTCCTGAAGCACCCAACCATTGCCATCTGGATCATTAAACGAGGCATAGGAGCCATAGTCGCGACGTTCTGGATCGGGACCCGATACCCGTCCTTCGGTTCCAGCGTGGGGGAAGATCCCGCCGACGTCGTGAAACACTTCACTCACCTCGCCACCCCGATCGACGAGTTCGGCGCGGGCTGCCTCGATGTCATAAACGATCAGGTACAGACCCTGAACTGAACCTGGCGTAGCTGACGAAATTCCTTTACCAAAGATGATGGAGCACTCTGAGCCAGGAGGAGTCAATTGCACCACCCGGAAGTTCTCATCGGTGACAAAATCGGCATCCAGTCGCCACCCCAACGTTTTATAGAAGTCCTTGGAACGATCAACATCGGAGACGGGCAATACCACAACTTCGAGTTTCATGGTTTGACTGGTTACTTGATTGCTACTCATCTTGATCTCCTTTGAGTTAGTAAATTTGATATTCAGATTGGTTACTTGTCATTCTTCTGCGATGCGAAGCAGTTCCCCTGCGGTGTAATCGCTCAATTTAGATCACTCAAGTTCTTTAAGTTAAAACGCAACTTAATCATTACCAACAGTGATGTAAAGCATTGAAAATCTCCGTTTGTGTGAATCAGTTTTCGGCGTTTTAATTACGTGTAGCAATAACAGCTTTCATCAAATGCTCAATGCTCCAGAAATTGCGATAGCGAATTCTATTTATAAACAAAGCTGGTGCGGCTTCTACTCCACTTTGTTGTCCACTTTTAATGTCTGTATTAATACGATTCACATAGGCTCCTTTGGATAATCCTTGTAAAAATAGAGGAATATTGAGTCTTAAACGATTGGCGTACTCCACTAAATAGGCATTTTCCAACGCTTGCTGATGGGTCAACAGCATCTCATGCATTTGCCAAAACTGACCTTGAACTGCCGCCGCTTCCGCTGCTTCTGCTGCCCGTTGAGCATGAGGATAAATTTGTACTTGGGGAAAATGGCGGAAGATAAAACACACATCATTTTCCTCAAAAGAAGGGCTTAACTGTTGTTGAGCAGCTTTAATCAACCGATAGGCGTTTGCGCTCTGAAAACATTCATAATCACCATACATAACGAGTACAACAGCGGCACTTAACATACCTTGAGTGTGATCCCGAATTGAAGGTGGGACAAATAAGGAATGATACTCGCGCTCATCAACCATTTTCCGGACCGTGTAGAGCAAACTTAAACTCTGCAACTAAATTGCTGTTAGCGTTTGCATGAATTCAATATAGGTAATTGGTTCCTACAAGTCGTCCACTGAAAGTCCATAATTTTGCACAATATAAGGATGGATGAAGTAATCCATCAAAAGCAGTAGTTTTTCTCCGACTAAAGTCCGAATCTAATTCTGAACCGAAGTCAAATCTATAAACTAACAAGCCCACGTTTAACAGCAACAATGACGGCTTGCGTGCGATCGCTAACTCCAAGCTTGCTCAAAATGTGAGTCACGTGTGATTTAACAGTGCTTTCACCAATATTTAGAGCAGTTCCAATGTCTTGATTACTCAATCCCCGCGCCATTAAACGGAGCACTTCTAGCTCTCGTTCACTGAGTACTGGGTTGTTCGTCCGTTCTACCAGTTTTCTTGCCACGGTCGGAGAAACATACTGCTGACCACTATGAACGATGCGGATTACATTCAAAAGTTCATCTGGTTTTGCATCTTTAAGCAGATAGCCCTGAGCACCTGCTCGCAATCCTCGATAAATATCTTCATCGCCATCATAGGTTGTTAGCACAATAATTCGCGCTGACTTAAATTCAGCACAAATCGCAGTAATGGCTTCAACCCCTCCCATTTTCGGCATTCGTAAATCCATGAGGGTGATATCAGGCTGGTGCTCACGATACAGGTCGATCGCCTGTTGCCCGTTCTCCGCTTGAGCAACCACTGTCATTTCTGGATTGTAGTTAATGATGTTTGCCAATCCTTCTGTAACAAGGGAGTGATCATCAACAATCAGAACCCGAATTTTAGTGGATTGACTCATGGTGATTTTCACTCCCGGTTGACAATAACAATAATTTCTGTTCCTTGCCCAGGTTGGCTTTGAATCGCTAGGTGTGCATCAATTCGTTCCGCTCGCTCGCTCATTCCCAACAAACCAAAGCCACCAAGGGACGAAATGCTCCCAACCTCAAAGCCCTGTCCATTATCTTTAATACGCAGAAGACATTGAGCATCGTCATACACTAGCTCAACCAGAATTTTACTAGCATTGGCGTATTTGATGGCGTTTGTTAAAGCTTCCTGTCCAATCCGTAGCAAGTGATTTTCCACTTCAGTTGGAAGAGAGTAAACTATACCCTTGCTTTCGTAGATCAAAGTGGTGTTAGTCGTTGACCGCATTTGAGTTGCGAGGTGATGCAGCGCACTCTGTAAAGTACTCTCTTCTAGCAGTTGGGGACGAAGTGCTATCACTGAACGACGAGCTTCAGCAAGTCCGGTTCGAGCTAATTCATCAATCCTTTCCAGCCTTTCCAGATATATCTGAGCAGATCCCGAATCATCTACCAGCATTTGTGTTGCAGATCCGACATGGAGCAAAATGCCTGTAAAAGACTGCGCTAATGTATCGTGAATTTCTCTTGCCATGCGGTTGCGTTCTTCCAGAATTGAGGCTTGTTCGGCGCGTCTACGATCGCTAATGTCTGTGATGAGACTGTAGAATCCTCTCACTTGAGCATTGGCATCAAAATCAGGGATCAAGATGGCGCTGATGTACCGTTTACCAATCGGAAAAGGGATCTCTGCTTCCAGGGATACAGTTTGTCCTTCAAACACCTGATTAATGTACGGCTCAATCCGTTGGTAGATCGTCTCACCTAGAAGTTGACGAACAGGGTTGCCCAAAATTTCATCACGGCTACGGTTGAACCAGACCTCATAGGTACGGTTGATAAATTGATAGCATCGATCGACATTTACATAGCCGACTAGAGCCGGTAGGGCGTTGGTGATTAACCGTAGTTCCCGTTCCCGATGGCGCAGTGCGGCTTCGCTATGCTGCAAAGCCTCTGTTCGTTCTGCAACCTCTTGCTCTAAGATGCGGTTGTAATTAGCTAATAGCTGCTCGACTTGTTTACGCTCAGTGATGTCTTGAAAGGCTGCTAGCGCGTAAGCCACATTGCCCTGTTCATCAAAGACTGGCGTACCCCATACCTCAACTGGAACTGTTGCATTGTTTTGGTGAATTTCCATGTTGTCTACGGTGGTGCGTTCGCCATTCAAGGCTCGGATAATTGGCAGTCTCTCAGTCGGATAGATTTGATCCGTTCCCATCACATAGATTTGATAAACCTCTGCGATTTGATCGGGTGGCATGGAAGGATCAATCCCTTTACCCATCAGTTGAATGCCTCGCTGATTAGCGTAACAGGGACGACCTGCTGCATCGATGATGCCAATTCCTACTGGAATCGCTTCTAGAAATTGAGCCATCTGACTTTCGCTGGCGCGGAGCTTTGAGTAAAGTTTGGCATTTTCGATCGCAATTGCTGCCTGAGTAGATAGTAGATTTAGAAGTTGCGATCGCTCCGGTGTAAATACCCCCGTTGCCAACTGATTCTCTAAATACAACACAGCAACAAGCTTGCTTTGATTCAGTAGTGGCAAACACAAGACCGATTGAGTTTGATGGTGTCGAATATAGGGATCATTGATAAAATTACCTTCGCGAATTGCATCATTTAAGATGATTGGCTCATAAGTCCGAATGACATATTGAACAATGGATTCAGGTAAACGATTCGCCATCGGAGTCGATTGCAGCACTTGTGTAGCACAAACGTTTTCCCCATCACGAAGTTCGCAAGCTGCCTCAATCGTCCACTTACCTGCATTTTCTAAAAGCAGACATCCAGTTTGTGCCCCAGCAGTTTCAATTAGGATCTGCATTAAAGAATGAAGTAACTGCTCTAGCTCAATCTCACTTGAAATTGCTTGAGATGCTTTCATTACCGCTGCTAAATCGAAAGCAACCTGTGAGGTGTTGGAAGTCGTTCCAGCCGTGGTGCGAACTGGTGTGGGAGCCACATTCGATGACTGAGGAAAAAACTGTGGATAGCGAGTCTCTAAATCTTTGACTTTTGCGGTTGCTCCCCACCGCTTATAGCAGTAATGGGCTTCCTTCATATAGAGCTGAGCAAACCTTTCTCGACCACGAGCCAAGTAATGTTTGGCAGCTAACTCGTATCCTAATGCTTCTTCTTGAAGATACTCGTTTTCTTTAGCACCTTCAATGGCTTGTTCGTAAAACTCCTCTGCCTCAAACAACTGACCCAAAACTCGCGCTTTCTCTGCCTCAACTAACTGAAATTTATGCAAAAAATTCATGGGGGCGTGGTGTGCCCATTTCTGCATCTTCTCCTGGTTGGCATTAACGCGGTTTAACCAAGCTGCTTTTTCAGAGTTTGAAGCATCCGCAAACAAGCTCAAAAATATGAGGGAGTCATAGAAATGAAATGGAGGTACAGAGACTAATGCTGTAGCTGCGCTTAAATATTGTTCTGACAAAATAGCCGTTTTTGCAGCTTGCTCATAATCTCCGAACAGGTAGCATAAAATCAGCTTATTTAAGTAAAAGTAGTGAAGGCTAGTTCCATCCCTGACCGCGATCGCCTGTGATAGTGCTTGCTCTTCGTCGTAGAGACAACCCACTAAGCGACTGGGATTTTCAGATTGACCTCGCAGGTTCAGGATCGTTTGTTGCAACATTGCCAGCCAAGTGGCAGGAGTCTCTCGTCTAATTTGACTGGCAGCTTTACGATAAACTGCTGTTTGTTGTTCCAGTTCTGTCAGTTCTTGTCCTGCAAAAAAGGGGCAATAACAGAGGCTGAATGCACAATAACCCGCAAATTCAAACTCTCCACTTTCTATCCCGCTTTGATAAGCATCCGCCAAAGCAGGGAACGTCTCTTTAAGGTGGGCTTTCCAGTGAATGATATGGAAATTCACCATCAGCAATGCTTTGCAGTTACCTCTCTTGTTATTTAATCTTTTCGCTAAATTTAAGGATAGTTTGCCAAATCGATAGCCCAGTTCAAGGTCTTGTACAACTCCACAGAGCATCATGCCATAGGCAGCATAACCGAGCAGCGACCAGATAGCGTTTCCATGAGCAATCGATAAATTCACCATCTTGCAAACAATCAGCACCATCAGAGGGGGTGACACATTAAAAGCCGCTCCCACTGTGCTGACTAAAATGTAGATTGCTGCCAGTGGCACAGGTTCAGTCATCTCTGGCAGATCAATCAAATCTTCGATTTCCCGCCCAGCCAATCGTGAAGCGGTTTCCTCTAATCCTGCTTGAACATCTAACTGACTTGGAGCTTCTACTAAACTAATTCCCAAGAGTTGCAGCACTTCTAAACCAGTTTTAAGGGCTTCTTTAGGGTTTCCCCGCGCCAGCCATGCTTGAATTCTGCTATCGTAAGCTTTCACTTTATCGAGCACCGTCTTCGCACGGTTGAGCACTTCTTCTACAAGCCGCTCCATTTCGTCAAAGTGACCACTGAGGTATGCTGCCTCTGTTGCCTCTGAATGTAACGCCAAAGTCAGGTCATACTCACGCTGCCAACTCTCTACATCAAGGAGTTTAAGCCCTGCATCGAAATACTGGAAAGCTGCTTCATAAGCCGTCGCTGCTAGCGCTTTCTGACCTGCTTGCAAATTCAGTTTGGCACTCTCATTCCGTCCGGATTGCTCAGTGATTAACTCGATTCCATAATTCAGATGGTCAACAATTTCAAACAACCGCTCTGCTCGCTGCTCTGGCAAAGTCTTTTCGAGTAAATTGCGACCGATTTGCAGATGTACCCCTTGTTTCTGCGACTCATCAATGAGAGCATAGGCAGCTTGCTGGACGCGATCGTGCAAGAACTTATACTCTTGAACTAACAAGTTCTCGTCTAACTCAGAGAGGGGTTGAATGAGTCCAGCTTGGATGGCTGCTAACAAATCCTGAAAAACTGTTTTAGGCGATTGCTTAAAGACGGTTCTTTCAGAGTTGCGCTCTGCGCTAATCGCTAACGTCTCCAAATCAAATTCAGCTCCGATGCAAGCGGCTAATTGAAGAAGCTGCTGAGTGTTTTCTGGCAGTTTTTTCAACTTGAGAAGCAGCAACTCCACTACATTGTCGGTGATATTCTGAGCCTCAATTTGAGCAGTGTTCCACTGCCAGCTTAAATGTTCCGTATTAAAGCTCAGCAAATTTTCACTGTATAACAATTGCAAAAATTCACCCACAAAGAAGGGATTGCCCCCGGTTTTACGTAACACTAATTCAGCCAGGATACGAACAGTATTAGTATCCTGATGCAACGTCTCGGCAATTAGCTGAGCCAACGGTTCTAAGATTAAGGGTGCCAGGACAATCTCCTCAACTACAGCTTCTTGTTGCCGCAGTCTCTCCAGCGCTAGTGCAAATGGATGCGTTGGACTCACTTCATTATTTCGATAGGCTCCAATTAGAAACAGCGATTGGGTTTGCTCATCGAGCAACATTAGCTCGATTAACTGAATGGTGGCGGAGTCAATCCACTGCAAATCATCCAGGAAGATGACAAGTGGATGATCTTCAGCACAAAACACCCGAATAAACTGCTGAAAAGATCGATTAAAGCGATTTTGCGCTTCCGTTGCTCCAACTTCCGAGACGGGGGGCAGCTTGCCAGTAATTAACTCAACTTCAGGGATGACATCAATGATGAGTTGCCCGTTACTTCCTAAAGCATCTAAAAGGCGCGATCGCCACTGTTGCACTTGCTGATCCGGTTCACCCAGCAGTTGCTGCACCAGTTTTCGTAAGGCATCTACAATTGCACTGTAGGGGATGTTGCGCTGCAACTGATCAAACTTACCTGAGGTAAAATACCCGCGCCTTGCTGTAATCGGTTTGTAAAGTTCTTGTACTAACGCTGATTTGCCCACGCCAGCATAGCCGGAGACTAACATCATTTCACAAGATGTCGGTACACCAAGATACGAGGATGCGGGGATATGGTCTCTCTCCGCATCTCCCCCTGCTACTCTCTCAAACGCGTCTAATAATTCTGAAATCTCCTCCTCCCGACCATACAGTTTTTGTGGAATCTGAAATTGATCCCAAACATCTTGCAGACCTAGTTGAAAGGAATTAATTTGACCCCTTGTTTCTAGTTGATAAGCACAATCCTCTAAATCCGCTTTGATGCCCCAAGCACTTTGGTAGCGATTCTCGGCATTCTTCGCCATCAGTTTCAAGATAATGTCTGAAACTGGCTTGGGAATCTTAGGATCCAATTCACACGGGGATATGGGGGGTTTGGCAAGATGACAGTGGACGAGTTCAAGAACATCCGTTGTCGGAAACGGCACTTGCCCGGTGAGCAATTCATAGAACGTTACTCCGAGCGAGTAAAAATCGCTACGGTAATCGATCGATCGATTCATTCGCCCGGTCTGCTCTGGAGAGAGATAAGCGAGGGTGCCTTCTAATACATGGGGACTTTTGAACGTAGGATTGGTGCGACTGAAGCGAGTTGCAATCCCAAAGTCGATGATTTTAACAACGCCCGTATTTGGATTGAGGACGATGTTGCCAGGATTAATATCTTTGTGAATGATGTTAGCAGCATGGATTCTGCCCAAAATTTTGCTGAGATGAATGGCAAGAGGAAGAAAAGTAGATACAGGCATGGGGCAGAAAGCCTCTGGGCGCTGCTGCATCCAATACTCTAGGGACTCTCCCCCCAAATCTTCTAGAAGAATGACGAGCGTGCGCTGATAGTCCTGTTGGCTGTATGCTCTGATTACGCCTTCTACATCCAAGGACCGGGTAATGGCATATTCCTGCCTGTAGCGCGTTAATTCCTGGGGAGAAGGGTAGTCTTGTTTGAGCAGTTTGATGACGATCGCTTGACCATCTGCCTCTCTAATCCCCCGATATACTAAAGACGCTGAGCTTTCATAGATTTTGTGTTTGATAGCGACTCCAGGTAGGGCATTCATTTGAAGTCTCTCCCGATAATGTCATGCTCGTATCCTGCAATCCACTGCATTCATTCTGCAGTAGCAATCGCCTGGTATATTTTCTCAACATATACAATCCTCTTATCTGGTTCCCAAGTCAAATAAAGCAAGCGTCAAAACCTTAAGAGGATGTTTAGGAAGTAGCTTGTGATACTCGTAATTCAAGAAACCTCCTGGAGTTTAGGCTGAAAGATAATCAAACCTCAACAGCCCCCAAGCAGCAATGACTTTAGCGTATCCGACCGAACTCAGGGTTGAACAGTACGAATTGTTCCAATCACTGCTCCTTCCTGCTGCTAAAGCTGGCAGACCTCGGAGTGTGAATCTGATGTTGGTGGTGCAAGCGATTCTGTATGTCCTCGTCAGTGGCGGCGCTTGGCGACTGTTGCCGCACGAGTACCCGCCCTATTCCACGGTCTACTACTACTTTCGCCAATGGCGCACCGATGGCAGTTGGAAACGGATTCATGACCAGTTAGTGCAATGGGTTAGAGTGGGCGAAGACCGTCTTCCCAGTCCGAGTGCAGCGAGTCTCGATTCGCAAACGGTGGCGAGTGCTGTGATGGTGCATCAGGACGTGGACTACGATGCTGGCAAAAAGACCAAAGGACGCAAACGCTTTACCTTAGTCGATACGCTCGGATTGCTGATTGCCGTCAAGGTCGTGGCGGCGAATACTCAGAGCGGCAAGGTGCAAAGCAATTGCTCTCTCAGGTTGAGCAAGAGCGTCCCCGCTTGCCTCGCTTGCTGCGAATCTGGGTCGATGGTGGCTTTGGTAATGCTATAGATCTGTTGTTTTTGGCTGGTGAATCTGTTGGAATGGAGGAGT
>NZ_JCACKG010000009.1:0-2187 GCF_059505265.1 Myxacorys chilensis
GTCGATCTTGGCCAAGGAGTACCGCGAGATGCGAATCCACGGGGGCGCTTCACGACAGGCGGCGTTCGAATCCGCAATCGGCAAGCTCGGGGTCTCTTTGGACTTCTCAGGAGGGGAGACCACTCTCACGAACAAGGGGTACAACGTCCTTTATGGAGGACGGCAGCGGCAGCTCGACCAGCACCTGAGGAAAGGTGGAGGCCGCGATCCGCGCTATGTCATGCGGGTCTACTTCTTCTGGGATGACGACCAACAAATGGCAGTGGTGGGCTGGCTGCCGGGGCACCTGGACAACACGTTGACGTGACCTGCGAGCCCCGACGAAACACGCTTCCTCGTTCGGCCGCATCCGGGCGGGACCGGAATCGAGTTGCGCAAGAAGTAGAGCGCTTCGCGATTGGGAGTGCGTCGAGCTGCTGCAGCGGTTCACGCCGTCAACGAAGACACCAATGACAGCGGTTGCGCAGGGCGAGAGCGTCGATGCCTGACTGCAAACGAGTTGACTCCTCCGCGAGGCATCAGCCGGCGTTCGGCCGGCGCCGCCCGACCATGCAAAGCAGTTCTAGCAGCACGAACGAAGTCATTGCCACACCGACGCGGGTCACGGGAATGCTCAACCGGCGGCCTTGAGTGGGACGGCCAGCAGCGCGCCGAGAATCGCCGCAGGCACGATGGAGAGGATGAGCAGCATCCGAAGATGCCGAATCCGGTCCGCTTTGTCTTCCAAGGGTACGTCTGCTTCTCTGCAAATGGCTCGCACGCGCTCGCTCACAAGGGCGCGACACGCGCAGTACGCCAGCACGGCCGCGAGCACCAACCACAGAGCGCCCACCTCCAGACCGGTCGGCCCAAGCAGTGCATTCGCAAAGCCGAAGGCGGGCGCGAGGGCGGCGACGCGCGCCTGCTTGCTGATCGGACCGTTTAGCAGATCCGATGACATCCTGGCTTGATCGTCTCGGCTGACGGCAGGTTGTGGGGCGTCGCCCGCGTCTATGCCGCGTTCAGCGAGGATCTGACGCAGTGCAACCTGCGCCTCGGCGGTTAAGGTTTGAGCACGGGCAGACAAAGCGGTCAGCGATTCCTCGTCTTCATCGCGGTAGCGCTCGATGAAGTACTGGTGGCGATGCGGATCGAAATCGTCCGCCTCCTCAACTCGACCAAGACGGCCAACTGTCATCTTCGTTCCCTCCAGGAGCAACCAAGTATCTTCGTCACGCAGTGATTCCAGCAATCGCCCAGTTGGAGTCGGTCTGCGCGCACGTCCGCTCGGTCCCGTACTCTGCCTGGCAATCCTCCAAGAAGCGAGTCCCTTGCGGATGGCTCAGCCAGAGCACGGCGTGCTTGGCGCCCTCGCAACCGTCGCAAGACGGCAGGGTGAAAGGGGTAGGCGGGTCTTTCGAGCAGGATGCCCCAACGGCGACATGCCAGATCCACGTGTGCGCGGTAGTCGCAGAGCACCGGACGGGCCCCAGTTGCAGGCTCACTTGCTGAGCCAGCGGGGCTTCTAGCATTGGCGAGCGTCCCACGATCAACAGCTCAGCCATCTCCGAGCCAAGGTGTGGCACTCGGAACGCTAGCGCTTCCACCACTCATTCGCACAATGGTATTGTGCGAAACGAATAGAAAGACTACGGAGGGAATGACTTGACCTACCAGTTGCGCCGCATGGTGCTCGTGAACGCGGGGACCAACGTGAACAAGCCGTCAGGGCGAATCACGGAGATTGACCCGAGAGGCGGAGCAGCAGTGATTGGCGCCAACGGCGTGGGCAAGACCTCGACCCTGCGCCTGATCCCGCTGTTCTTCGGTCACTCCCCCAGCCAACTCGTCTCTCACGCGCCGGGCATGGAAGGAGTGAAGTTCATCCTGCCGACGATGACCAGCGCGATCTGTTTCGAATACCAGCGGGGCAGCGACGCCCCGCACGACTTGCGATTGGCCGTGATGCGCCGTCGCGCGGACGGCACCGACGCGCCCGAGTACCGCATCTTCCCCTGCGGCTTCCGCGCGGACCTGTTCCTGCAGTCGAGCGCCGACGGTGAGATGTTCGTCCCCGACGAGGTCACCCATGACCTGGCGCTGAAACTGGGGGTGCGGCCCACCAGCAAGATGACGACCGCTGAATACCGCACGGTCATCCTGGGTGCGCGTGCCCTCGGCAAAGATCACAAGCGGCTGGGAGGCTAC
>NZ_JCACKG010000010.1:0-1809 GCF_059505265.1 Myxacorys chilensis
GATCCGCCTCCTGCAATCGCTGCTTGCCTTGTGCCTTGCCTTCAACTTCGTCGTTCTTGCGACCAGCCCCGCTGGTGTTCACCTGGCGGGGGAGACCGGTGACCCTGCCCTTGCGGGCAATTGGCGTGGCTTCACCATGCAGAAAAACTTCGCCGGGGCACTTTGCGCCATTACGGTGATCTTCTTCGCGTTCAAAGCTGTTCCCGGCCGCCCGTGGCTCAACTTTGCGATCATCGTCGGCAGTGCTGTCTTTCTCTGGTTCAGCCAGTCGAAGACGTCGCTCTACCTGCTGCTGCCATCGCTGCTGTCTGGTTGGCTGTATCTCAGGCTCACCCGCGCGCAGATCAGGGTAGTGATTCCCGTTGTTGCCCTGACACTGATTATCTTTGCCATTCTGGGTGACACCCTGATGGCCCAGGTGGGCGAGCTTTTCGCCGAACCAGACGCGTTTACCGGCCGCGCGCAAATCTGGCCGATCCTGCTCGAATACGCCAATACGAGGCCACTGATCGGTTCCGGCTTCGGCTCTTTCTGGAATGTTGGGCCCGCAAGCCCTGTGTTTCAGATGTCCTATAGCTGGGTTGCCGAACTGGGCAACGGTCACAACGGCTATCTCGATGTTCTGGTACAGCTTGGCTATCCGGGAATGCTGCTGGCCATCTGGGCGGTGATCCTCCTGCCCGGATGGAAGCTGCTGACGCGGACGACCATCGAGAAATCCACCGGAGCCCTGCTCATCAGCCTGCTGCTGTTTTGTGCGGGCAACAATTTCACCGAGTCCACGCTTCTGGACCGGGACATGATGGTATGGGTCTTCATGGTCTTCATCGTAGCCATGGAGCACAAGGCCAATATCGAAGGGCAAGCCCGCCAGATAACTGACGCCGCGCTGCTGAGTGCTCCCCCTCGCCGGGCAAGGGGCCACTGAATGGCTGAGGTTGAGCTGGCGCCCGTTCGAACGCACAAGGTGGTGCAGTATGGCCTGGCGGCCCTTGGTCCTGCTATGGCTGCGGGCGCACAGTTCGTCCTGTCGCTTCAGCTCCTTCACGCGCTGGCTCCAGCCGAATTCGGCGCCTTCGCCTTTCTCCTGGTTCTGTCCCAGCTCAGCTTTGGCTTTTCGAGCGCCTTGCTCGGGGCACCCTACCCTGTCCTGATGTCCAAGCCAGGTGCAGACACGGGTGCGGTGACCTTGATATTCCACGCAGCCAATGCGGCACTGTCTCTCGTGGCCTTGGCAGTTTTCTTCGGGCTCGGCATGGCTCTTGGCCTATCAGGCGCGGTTGCTGTCATCTTCGCGGCCTATGCCGCGATCATGCTCCTCCGTTGGTTTGGCCGATCCTATTCCTACGTCCACGGCCGGCAGAAGAACTCGGTATTCTCCGACCTGACCTATGGCACCCTGCTGCTGTGCGGCATTCTCGCGATGTTCCTTTCGGGTACCACGTCGCTCCTTGCAGCCTATGCCGTCCTGCTCCTTTCCGGCCTTGCCGCTCTTGTCCCGCTCGGCGGCGATTTCATGCGGGGGCAGTTTCTGCGTTTTTCCGGGGCGGCGTTGAAACACTATGGGGCAGTCTGGAACCAGCATTCGAAGTGGTCGCTTTCAGGCGTCGCCACCACCGAACTGACGGCGAACACCCATGCCTATGTGGTCACCTTCATCCTGGGTCCGCAGGCCTTTGCGCCTCTTGCCGCAAGCGCACTGCTGATCCGCCCGATCGCGCTGGTTTCGAATGCGCTGACCGATTTTGAACGACCGCAGATCGCCCGCAAACTGGGCACAGGCGGCGCCCAGGCGACCAAGGGCCTACT
>NZ_JCACKG010000010.1:1819-2184 GCF_059505265.1 Myxacorys chilensis
TTTCTTCAGCCTGGTGCTGTTTTCGACCTGGGGCCTGTCCGCCCTTCTGGCCATCGCTCTCATCGGCTTCATACCGCAGGTGATCTTCCCGCCCGAATACGAATTGCCCACTTTGATGCTGGGAACCGCATTGTGGTTCCTCGTCACGCTGATGCGCACCGTGCGTACGCCCAACAGCGTGCTTCTGCAGGCTGCCGGGCAGTTCAGGCCGTTAGCCTATGCCAGCTACGTTTCGTGCGGTGTTTCCGTCGCTGCCGTCATCGTCTTTACCCTTGTTTTCGGACCCGTCTGGTCGATTGCCGGCGTCTTCCTCGGTGAAGCGGTCTTTACCGTTCAGACCGCGCGCCAGACGGCACGCTGGCGTA
>NZ_JCACKG010000011.1:0-29190 GCF_059505265.1 Myxacorys chilensis
CGTTCAAAACAATCTCATCCTCCTCATCTTACGTTTTATTTGGTTGAACTACTTAGTCTTTGGTTTGTCAATATGCCAAAGACTTAATTGTTTACACTCAAGTCATCAAATCAAAACTTTTTGCTTAGTGTTCAAATGGCCCTTCAGAACGCTAAGCTTTGCTGTGCTAATACTTAAGCGAGATGTCAATCTTGTTACAACAGAAACTACTCGCTTTCTTCATCTTAACTAAAAAGTAACTTCAAGAAAACTTCGTGAACATCCTGAGAATTATGGTCAATCATGGCAGGTAGTCAAGCGGTCTTCTTGTATTAACTCAGATTTGACATTGCGCAGCACTGGTATCAATTGATTGTTATGTTGCTCAGTCGCCATTTTTAGAAGTGTGACTTTCTCTTGCTCTTTTTAGGAAAAGGAGCATTGAACGGCTGACATGATATGAAGCTTTACTCAATCAGGTCGGTTAGGATTCCAACCTAAATTACTTGAACTGATCCAGCGCCTTTGCAAACCAAGTGGAGTTCGCTTTCACGCTAAATAACTTGCTCAACAATTAGGTTAAAGACAAAATGCGTTCTCACTTCCTGCCTCGGTTTCTCATGATTGGTTTAACGTGCGTAATGTTCACTTGTGGCGTCGCTACCTCTACAAGGGCAGCCTCCATTGATCCTCCACCAGGATCAGGAGCGCCTGGTAGTACGGTTGGGGGTGGTTCTCGTCCTTGATCCTCTACCTTGTACCATCCTTGTCGGTTGCCTAGAGTGAGATCGGAAGTCTCAGCTATTAGGTCTCAATCCCCAAGCAGATTGGTTCAATACGTCTCAATACACCTAGAGTAGGCGCTGAGATGAGGGAAACTAATCTCAATCAACGACGATCGCTAGCTCTATACCAATGCCAAATCGTGGTATGGAAACTTCGGTAATTTCGGTTGACAGTAGAAGTTTTTTTGCAGGTAGACAAACTGAGTGCCTAGCTCTAAAGTTTTTGAATGAATTAGCGCAAGGCGTAGCTCCGAACCTTTGGAGCGTTGCGACAGATAGTTCACGCTGCCGAGCACCCTTATCAGCATCTCTATGTGGCGAAGGTTGGGAGAGAAATTTGTTCAATGGCGTTGCTTCGGTGCAATGGCGATCGGCTCTTCGGCAACGGCGATCGCACTGCAATTGACAGGAGCATTCCAACTGCTGGAGCTAGCAACCTTTGATCAATGGATTCGGCTGCGCCCGACTGC
Organism: Myxacorys chilensis; assembly: GCF_059505265.1. NCBI lineage: Bacteria > Bacillati > Cyanobacteriota > Cyanophyceae > Leptolyngbyales > Leptolyngbyaceae > Myxacorys > Myxacorys chilensis. Next base: position 1,235 of record NZ_JCACKG010000011.1, read on the forward strand.
GCCGATTGATCGTCGGGTTGTGCTGGTCACGATTGATGAGCAGGATATTGCGCGATTGCGTCGTTCTGCGATTTCGGATGAGACATTAGCAACGCTGCTGCAAAAGCTCAAGCAGCGTCGCCCAAGCGTCATTGGGTTAAATCTCTATCGCGATCTGCCGGTCGAACCGGGGCATCAGGCACTATTAGATGTTTTTGCTACGACTCCAAACTTAATTGGGGTGGAGAAAGTGCTGAGTGCGCCCAATGACTCCGCGATCGCACCCCCGCCGATTTTGCGCGATCGCGATCAAGTTGCTGCTAGTGATTTAGTCCCCGATATCGACGGGAGAATTCGACGCGGGTTAATCTCAATGCGCATTAGTAGCTCGTCTGGAAAGCAGACCAAAACAATTCTCACGTTGGGAACAAAGCTTGCCTTAATCTACTTAGCGTCGAAGCAGATTGAACCAGAAAGAATTGATCCGAATGGGACGCGCATTCGGCTGGGCAAAACACAACTCGTAGCATTAGAAACCCACGAAGGGGGGTATGTGCGAGCCGATGTTGGTGGCTATCAGATTTTGACGAACGTCCGTCGAGAGTATCTAGAGTTCCCTAGAATTTCGCTAACGGATGTTTTGCAAGATAAAATTCCTGCCAATTTGATCGCCGGGCGGATTGTTTTTGTTGGGGCTACGGCTGCCAGTTTGGGAGGTCGGTTTTATACCTCCCAAACCACGAGTGTTGAAACTCAATCATCGGGTGTAGAACTGCAAGCGAGTCTTGCTAACCAGTTAGTCAGCGCTGCTCTCGATGGAGGGCCTTTGCTAAGGGGCATTCCTGAGCCGCTTGAGTGGAGTTGGATTTTTCTATGGTCGTGTGTCGGCACTGGGTTGGGCGGACTGCTGCGATCGCCCCGTTCAGGCATGGTTGCCATTCCCTTGACGGTAGTTGGATTATTTGGGGGGGTGTATATTCTGTTTCTAGGCGGCTGGTGGCTCCCGACCGCTTCAGCGATCGCAGCGTTGGGTGGCGCTGGATTAGCCAGTCGAGGACGGCTGATGTGGAAACAGTTGCAGCAATCTAATCAAGCATTAAGTGACTATGCAAAAACGCTAGAACTCAAAGTTCAGGAACGCACTCATGAACTGATTCAGCAAAACTTAGTGTTGGAAAGAGCAAGGCAAGAAGCAGAGGCAGCCAATCGAGCGAAGACCACTTTTCTTGCCAATATTAATCACGAGCTGCGAACGCCACTATCCATTATTTATAGCAGTAGCGAACTGATTGCCTACGACAAATCACTCAACCCAAAACATCGAGAGCGATTATCGACTATCGATCGCAGCGTACAACACTTATTGGATCTGATTAACAGCGTGTTGGAGTTAGCTAGACTAGAGGCAGAAGTTGTAGAACCTGAGCTAGAACTTGTATCCTTGTGGACCGAATTAGAAGCGTTGCAACTCATGTTTCGCCCTCAAGCCGTGGCAAAAGGACTTGAATTTTGCTGCGTTTATGCTCCTGATCTGCCAAAAATTATTCAAACGGATGGGCAAAAGCTGCGGCAAGTTTTGATCAATTTGCTGAATAATGCAATTAAATTCACCGATAGTGGACGGATTACGCTACGAGTTTTTTCCTGTCCTGCGGCTCAAAGAAATTCTGAGCAGTTGCATTTTGAAGTTGAAGACACTGGAGCAGGGATTGCCCCAGATGAATTAGATCAACTTTTTCAGGCGTTTGTGCAAACAGAGTCAGGGCGTAAATCGAGACAAGGAACGGGATTAGGATTAGCGATCAGCCGTCAGTTTATAAAGTTGATGGGCAGTGAAATTCAAGTTCAAAGCAAGATTGGAGCAGGAACTATATTCTCATTTGCGCTGCCATTACAAACAATTAAACCTATTAAATCTATTATCTAATTATGCATTATTTGATTGTGCAACGCATCATATCAACCGCGCTGCAACTTGCACTTTACTTAATTCCCGAACTAATCGATTTGCTTGCTGTAAATACAATGGGAATGGCAACTGAATAGGTAATGTAGCCATTAATCCTCTAGCAGTGCTGATGTCGCATCCTGATATCCGTGCGATCGCGACGGCTCCATCAAACGCTGCATCGTGAGACATCGCTCTTTCGAGCTGCACCGTGTGCGATCGCGGCGCTAATACTCCCTGCTCAATGCTTTTGAGTCCTTCAATTGGCGTAATTACGATTAAGCGATCGCTCATTTGCAAGCGAATGTCGTCTGAATGCATCATTTGAGCACGCTGCTGAGCCGCTCGTTGATGCAAAATCGGGATAATGTCGTAGCCGTAGGCAATCCCTGCTACTAGCAATCCAAAAAGGCGATAAAGTTTTGTAAGCGTTGAGTTAGCAGTTCGTTGAGATTCTCTTGGGCAGAGCGAGCGATAATCCGGATTTTAGAGTTGAGCAATCGCACCGCAAACGCCGCTTCAATGTTGGTTTGTTCGTCGCTGGTGACAAGCAGAATCGCTCGATAGCGATCCAGTCCAGCTTGTTCTAGAAGCGCAGGTTGACAACAATCGCCGAGAAAAAATTCGTCAATTGAGGCAGGTAACTCTGGCAGTTCCCAGTGCTGAACTTCGGCGATGTCGATCGCGTTAACCATAACCCCAAATTCTTTCAGAACCGCAACACAGTTCTGTCCTAGTCCTCCAAGTCCACACACCAGGAAAGCGTCGTCACGAGTTGATTCCTTCATAGACTCAAATTAAAGAAGTAGGAGCGATCGCGAGCCTCAGTCGAGTGGGGAGAAGATTGTATCAATAAAAACAGTTGTGACTCGATCTAGCCACACCGCTCAACCAACTCAACTTCGGGAGTGCGTCCGACGCGGATAGCCGTTACACGGTCATTCTCCGTTTCAAAAATGATTCGATAGTTCGGCTGATTAGCAGGCGTTACAACGAGGTTTTTGCCGTTTTGAAGGTACTTATCGGGCATCACTTGAGTAGTACCCGCGTAGGCTTTTTCAACCTCAGCTTGACTAGCTCCGACTCCTAACCCTACGGCAGTTTTGATACCACCCTCATCTACAATGTCGGCTCGAACCACTTTGCCTTGATTCAGCATGAGTTCGACTCCTTTGAGCATTAGTGTTTGGGGCTTGGCATAATAGCAGCTTTGGTCAGCAAGATTCTTAGGCAAGGGTTCTCCTTGTAATGTTTGCAAGGGCGAGGCGATCGCAGTAGATGCGTCATTCACGGTCATCCCAATCGCGATTGCACCTACTCCGTCTGCCCGCAATTCCACAGACTGGGCTTGGGTTGAGGGTGTAGGAGTCGATGAAGGGGTATTTGTACAAGCTGCGATCGTTGAGGCAAGCAGGATTCCTATCAACATCGGAACGGTTCGCGCTAGCTGAGCCACAGAGGTGGCGCTTAGAAAAAGTCTTTGGTTTATAGATTCTGTCATGGATGTTTCCTAACGGTTTAAGTTAAATCAGCCCTACTAAATCAGTCCTACTGTGTCGTCCTACATTTCATCTGGTCTAGGTTCCTGAAACCTTCTGTACTAAGGCTTTACACGCTCCTTCTAGAAGATTTGCGTGCGGTTTTCAAAAAACCAGATATTCTGTTGTGGGTCTCCGAATTTTTCCTGATAGAAAGCGATTTGTTCTGTTAAAGAATACAACTCCATTTCAGCAACGCGCCGTTTGTCCTCTTCCTTTAAGTACGAACATCGTCCCCCATGTTTCCTCCCCCATTCATTGCCCAGCCTGACTTTAACGTTGTTTCTAATTCACTCGCTCAAATTGCTCACCATATCAAAGGCTTGAACCGTGCCTCTGAAGTTGCGCGAAGCGCTACTCGCCCAGAGCGAGTCAATCAAAATCTAAACGTGCTTCCTGCCGTTGCTCACCCCGAACGAAACGGTCAGCGTCCTGAATTTTCTCGCCCAGCTTTCATCTCGCCTCAGCGCGATTCCTGTGGAGTTGCGCCCTGCGCCAATCGGGCGACGCCGCGATCGGGTGGTCAACTTTATGCTCAACGCCTCGCCGCTCTTCGTGAGGGAAAGCTTTACACCCGGCTGCCGATTGATAGTTTTAGTGATGCGTGGCAGCAAACCTCACAGCAGCCAACGTACAAGCAATGGCGTGACCTCCTGGCTTTAGAAGCAAAAGCAGTGTCTGCTCGGCAATCGAGCCGCGATTTGTCGGTGTTGCTGGGTGATTCACTCAGTTTATGGTTTCCCAGCGATCGCTTGCCGAGCGACCAACTTTGGTTAAATCAAGGCATTTCTGGCGATACGACTCGCAACATACTGGCGCGATTGTCTGCTTTTGGGAAAGCTCGTCCTAAGCTGATTTATTTGATGGCAGGCGTCAATGACTTGAAGTTGGGAGCCACCGATATAGAGATTGTGTGGAATTTACAAACCATTGTGCGACGGCTGCGAACAGCGCATCCTCACGCTCGACTGATTGTGCAGTCGATTTTGCCAACGCGATCGCCGATGATCCAAAACGCCCGAATTCCGGTGATCAATCGGCAGATCGCCGCGATCGCCCAGCGAGAAGGCGCGACCTATTTAGATTTATATTCTCAGTTTGTGGCGCAAGATGGCGAGTTGATGCCAGCCTACACTGTAGATGGAATTCATCTCAGCGCTCAAGGCTACGAGCGGTGGCAATCAGTGGTACAACGCTCAGAACTGCGCCTCGCGCGAGGCACTTAAAGGAGATTCAGGATGAGGATGGTGTCACTTTTAAGAACTGCTACCAATAGCGTCTAACATTGCTAAATAAAAATCTTTTCTCTATTTGTAGCGTCTCTTGAAGATGATCATGTATCTTGTACTTTAGAGCTAGACTATTAGATAAAGTATAAATGTACTGAATTCTAACGCTAGTCAAAGTTCATCCCTCATTCTTCATCCCTATCATGAACGTTCCTCGCTTGCATCCAGATACGATCGAGCAAGTCAAACAACGAGCCGATATTGTCGATGTCGTCTCTGAACATGTTGTGCTGAAGAAGCAAGGGAAAGACTTCACGGGCTTGTGTCCATTCCACGATGATAAGTCTCCCAGCTTTAGCGTCAGTCCTAGTAAGCAGTTCTACTACTGCTTTAGCTGCGGAGCAGGTGGAAACGCCATCAAGTTCTTAATGGAACTCGGGAAACGCAACTTTAGCGAGGTCGTTTTAGAGTTAGCCAAAAAATATCAAGTTTCAGTTCAAACGCTTCAAGTCGAAGAACGACAAGAACTCCAGCGACAAATATCGGTTCGTGAGCAGCTTTATGAAATTCTCGCGATCGCGGCCAAATTCTACGAACATGCGCTGCATCAGTCTCAAGGACGCGCCGCGCTCACCTATTTGCGGGAAGATCGTAAACTTAGTCCGGCAACGATTGGGCAGTTTGGGTTGGGCTATGCTCCGGGCGGATGGGAAACGCTGCACGGTTATTTAGTCGAGCAGAAAAAATACCCGGTGGCGTTGGTGGAGAAAGCCGGATTGGTGGTGCCGCGCAAAACAGGCGATGGCTACTACGATAGGTTCCGCGATCGCTTAATGATTCCGATCCACGATGTGCAAGGACGGGTGATTGGATTTGGCGGTCGAACCCTGAGCGACGAACAGCCGAAGTATTTGAATTCCCCTGAAACCGAGCTATTTGATAAAGGAAAAACCTTATTTGGGTTAGACAAGGCACGCGCCGCGATCGCAAAACAAGACCAAGCTGTGGTCGTGGAAGGCTACTTTGACGTGATTGCTCTTCACGCTGCCGGGATCGCTAACGCGGTTGCGTCATTGGGAACGGCGCTCAGTATTGCCCAAGTTCGGCAACTCTTACGCTACAGCGAATCGAAGCGCGTGATTTTTAACTTTGACGCCGATCGCGCTGGAGTCCAAGCGGCAGAACGCGCCATCGGAGAAGTTGCTGCGCTTGCCTATCAGGGAGAAGTCCGGCTTCATGTTCTCAATATTCCTGACGGCAAAGATCCAGATGACTTTCTCAAGGCTCATCCCTCCAAAGACTATCAATCCTTGCTCGATCAGGCTCCGCTTTGGATTGACTGGCAAATCCAGCAAGTCTTGCTGCATAAAGACCTGAAGCAGCCGAATCACTTTGAGCAAGCCGCTGTAGAAATCGTGTCGTTGCTGGGAAATTTGCCAAATCCTAACTTGCGGACGCATTACATTCAGCACGCTGCGGAATTGTTAAGCCAAAATAACAGCCGACTGATGCCGCAAATTGAGGAGAACTTGCGGCTGCAAGTGCGTGGTCAACGCTGGCATGGACGATCGCAAAAATGGCAAACTCCCGGCGATCGCACGCTGCTTGAAGAATGCGAATCTCAACTGCTGCGAATTTATCTTCAGTCGCCAGAGCATCGCCGCCTCATTACCGAAGCGCTGGAGGCTCAGGACTTAGACTTTAGCCTGTCGCACCATCGCTTTTTGTGGCGACAAATTCAAGAGATTCAGAAAGACCAGAATCCCTCTGATCTAATGGAACAACTGCGCGATCGCTGCACCGAGTTTCCCCGCGAAATGAATCAAGTGTATGCGCTGTTTGAGCTAGACGAAAAAACGCAACTGGATGTTCTACGATCGCCGCTCGTCATCCGCTCTGCTCTTGCGGGAATGGAGCAAGTCATGTGCGACAAACGCCGCCGTCATTTTCTGGATCTCTGGAAAGCCACCGATTGCGTCGCCAGTCCAGAGTTAGGACAGTACTACGTTCAGAAGATGCAGGCGGAAGACCAGCGACTCAAAGAACTCGATCGTCAGCGCCGCACAAATTTTGCTGATCTAGTAAAGGTTCCTCTAGCGCAGTCCTTCTAGTCGCAGTACAGCTTAGTCACAGTAGAGGCTCTCGCGGGTATTGCGTCCTGTCGTAGGATTCGTTCCCGTTGCAATTTTACATAGCACGGCTAACGCATCTGGTCTGACCTGAACATCGGTAAAATCTGCCCCGTCGATCGTTGCGCCGTCAAACTTAGCGTTAAACGCAAAGGCTCCTTCTAAGATGGCATTGGTTAAATTGGCATTCGTCAGCCGTGCTGCGTCCAAGGTGCTGTTGCTCAAATTTGCGCCTTCAAGATTGATCCGCTCCAAATTTGCTCCAAAAAAGCTCACGCCTCGAAGATCGGTATGACTAAAATTCGCATCCCGAAGATTTGATTTTGTAAAACTTGAATCCGTCAGCACCTGTCCTGAAAAATCTTTACCAATCAAAAATGCCTTGTTAAAATCTTCTGCCAAGGCAGGGGCAGAAAGTCCTCCAACCATCACCGCCAACATTAGCGTGATTAGCGCAAAGCGCAACGGCGTAGGAACTGCGCTCAGCATCTTTTGAAGCAGGGTAAAGCGTTTAAAGATCGACGAAGCACGCGAGAGAAAGACAGCGTTTCTACAACTCATTTTCGATAAGTCAAACCAAAAGGGTGATTAGCACTCATATTCGGGAATGTTTGAGACAGAGCGCGAGTACACTTGGCGCAGTGAATCGTTCTGATCCTCGTCTCACCGTGCGTCTCACAATCATTGCGTCTCAAAATTCCATTTTTGATCGTACCTGATGTGGACTCCCCTACACCTTCTGATCAAACTAACTTAGGTCAAACTAACTTAGGACTCCTAGGCGAAACGTTTGTTGCCACGTGGCTACGATCGCACGACTGGCAAATTTTGCACCAACGCTGGACGTGCCGCTTTGGAGAACTCGATCTCGTCGCACAACTGCCCAAAGAAAATTCCCTGATTGCGTTTGTTGAGGTGAAAACCCGCAGTCAGGGAAGTTGGGATGAGGATGGGCTGCTGGCAGTCACGCCCGCAAAGCAAGCAAAACTTTGGAAAACAGCACAATCGTTTCTAGTGAAATATCCTCACCTTGCAGATTATCCGTGCCGCTTTGATGTCGCGATCGTTAAACGCCGGAAGGCTCCATCAAAGCAGGCTGTGAGGAAGAGTTCTCAGTTTAGTCAGGTCGTCGCAGGGCACGAACTCACCCTACAAACTTACGTCCCTAACGCATTCACACAACTCTAAACCAGATAAAGCAAGAGTCTCTAGGCAAGAGTCTCAGGACAGTAGCCCAACCCCTGCACAAACTGTTGACGAAACTCCTCGATTTCAACACTATCCGGCATTCCGTGAGACACCACCGCAACCTGATAGCGCTGCATCACTTCGACTGGAGACTGACCCGTTTCAAGTCCCCACAGCACCATCTGAATCCGAATCCCTGGCTGATAAGGAATGCCCAACTCTTTCATAAACGCCTGAAAATCGCCGTCTTGATCCGCATCAAGCGCGTGATCCATCTTGACTCTAACGACCCAACCGTCGATTTGGTGAATGACAGTCATATAGCTGACGGGCAGCTGAGTTCTTCCGTGGAGAAACTCAACAATTCTCAGGGTGAGACTGGCATTCGCCAAATAGTAGAGATATTCCATAGAACTGTCCTTACCCAAGCAAATGCTACACCTCTTATGTTCAGGCTAACCTTGAGTTTCCGGTAGGGGAGAAGCACCCGATATCCTATAGGGAACCTCACCCATATCCGCGATCGATCCAATCCAGTAAATGATGAACCTGCACTCCGGCTCACCCTCACTGAACAACCGCTCATGATTTAATTGGGATGTTGCTGTGAAGGAACCTTCTGTGGATGCTGACCAGTTACTTGCCAGTTATGACTATTTTTTGCCAGAGGGGCAAATTGCTCAATCTCCCGCCACGCCTAGAGATCGGTCACGTCTCCTCGTGGTGCAAGATCAGCAACAGCACTGTCATCAGGTTTTTCACGAGCTGCCTAATCTCCTTAGGTCAGGCGACCTTCTAGTATTTAACAACACCCGTGTGATTCCGGCACGTCTTTATGGTCAAAAAACAACGGGTACCGCCGTAGAAATTCTTCTTCTGGAGGAACAGCAGCGCAATCAATGGTTAGCGTTGGTTAAACCCGGTAGACGCCTGAAGCCAGGGAGCCAAGTTGTGTTTGCCTCTCACCAGGAAACAGATGTCCATCTCACGGCTTCAGTTGTGGCAAGCGATGAAGCAACCCGAGGCAGAATCTTGAAATTCGAGGTGTCGGATGGGCGATCGCTGCTAGAAGTGGTCGAGCAGTTTGGTCAACTCCCGCTTCCACCCTACATTACCCAAGCTGGCTCCCAGCCTGAACAGTATCAAACGATCTATGCCGATCGCTTGGGTGCAGTCGCGGCTCCAACGGCTGGGTTACATTTCACGTCAGAGTTATTCGAGCGCCTTGATGCCAAGGGAATTCAACGCGCCTTTGTGACGTTGCATGTCGGTGTGGGCACGTTTCGCCCTGTGGAAGTCGAAGACATCCGCCACCATCAGATGCATGGAGAATGGATTGAAGTTCCAGAAGAGACGGTAGAGCAAGTTCGGCAAACCCAAGCAAAGGGAGGACGAATTATTGCCGTGGGCACAACGGCAGTGCGATCGCTCGAAGGCGCATCTCAATCGGGTGAACTCCGCCCCTATTACGGCAAAACAAATTTGTTCATCTACCCAGGCTATCAGTGGCGCGTTGTAGACGGACTAATTACCAATTTTCACTTGCCAAAATCAAGCTTATTAATGCTGGTAAGTGGATTGATTGGACGGGAACGACTCTTGGCGCTCTACCAAGATGCGATCGCTCAGGGATACCGCTTCTATTCGTTTGGCGATGCGATGCTAATTTTACCCGAAGCAAAGCTCACATCAGATTCATTGGATCAACATCAATCGTGAGGCTGACGGTAGAACCACAAAGCGATCGCAGGTGAGCCAAATCGGGTAATCCAGAAACATCGGCAGCCGGAAACTTGAGCAAAATCTGCCATCGATAGCGTTGAGCAACTCTCAGAATGGTGGCAGGAGCAGGTCCCAAAACCTCATATTCTTCTGAGGGCGATAGTTCTGCCGCCACGCGCTCTGCGGCTTTCTGCACCGCGATCGCGTTTCCTCCACTGATCCGAAATAGTACGAGGCGTCCGTAAGGCGGATAGTGCAGTGCCTCTCGCTGCTGAAGTTCTGCCGCTACAAACGGTTCATACTGCTGCCGCTGCACCGCCTGAATCACTGGATGATCGGGTGAGTAGGTTTGTAGAATCACTCGTCCGGGTTCTTCGCCCCGTCCTGCTCGTCCTGCAACTTGCACTAAGGTTTGGAACGCCCGCTCGCTCGCTCGAAAATCGGCAAGATTTAACAAACCATCGGCGGAGATAATTCCCACGAGCGTCACTTGAGGTAAATCGATGCCTTTGGTGAGCATCTGCGTGCCGACGAGCAGATCGGCTTGACGGTCGGCAAATTGACCCAGAAGTGCCCGATGTGCCCCTTTCGCCCGTGTGGTATCACTATCAAACCGAATCGCTTTTAATTCTGGAAACTGCCGCTCTAACTCTTGGATTACGCGCTGAGTTCCACTACCAAACTGCTTAAAGTAAGGCGAGCCGCAAGACGGACACGCCTTTGGTTGGCCCTGGGCATGATTGCAGTAATGACAGCGCAACAGAGGTTTTGCCGTCTCGTGCGTGTGATGAAACGACAGCGACACATCACAGTTGGGACATTCCATCACATAGCCACAACTCCGGCACGACACAAACGTACTGTGTCCTCGCCGATGAATGAACAGCAGTCCTTGTTGCCCGTGGTCTTTCAGTTGACGCAGCCCCTTTTGCAACGATCGACTGAAAATCGAGCCGTTGCGATCGCGCAATTCTTGCCGCATATCTACCACCTCGATCGTCGGCATCGGACGATCTAAAATTCGCTGCGGCAGCGACAGATAATGCGACTGAGGCTTGTTCTCTTGTGCCGTTACCCAAGATTCGAGCGACGGCGTCGCCGATCCTAAGATCAGCGGACATGATTCTAGTTCGGCCCGCCATCGGGCTACGGTGCGAGCGTGATAGCACGGTACAGGCTGATCTTGCTTAAAACTAGAATCGTGTTCTTCGTCAAGAACAATTAACCCAAGCTTGGGAAGCGGCGCAAAAATAGCCGATCGTGTCCCGATCGCAACTTGGGGCGTTCCGCTCAACATCTGCCGCCACGTATCAAATCGTTCTCCATCAGAAAGGGCGCTATGGTAGACGCAGACTTGATCCCCAAATCTTGCCCGGAAGCGATCTGTGAGTTGCGGCGTCAATCCAATTTCAGGAACTAGGACTAACGCTGATTGTCCCCGACGTAAGATAGGCGCGATCGCTTGCAAATACACCTCGGTTTTTCCCGATCCAGTGACGCCATGCAGCAGAATTTGAGCGAATCCCGTCGTTTGACGAATTTCCTTTAACACTGCCGCCTGAGTGTCTGTGAGCGATTTTTCTCCCTCTTCACCCACATCCGGAGCGTATTCAGATCTCAACACTTCTCGTGGCTGCAAAATTAGGCAGCCTTGCTGCTCCAATTTTCTTAGTGTCGGCGCGGTTGTTCGACACAGTTGCAGCAGATCCGTCATCCACATCTCGCCGCCTTGCCGCTTGAGAACTTCCAAAATTTCTCGATAACGATCGCTAATCTCTCCTTCTATAGAAATTAGCGTGACCGCTTGACGCAATTTGGGTCGAACGTTAGCAGGAGGTTCTAAATAGCTCTCCACCACATTCGCCTTCAACAGCTCTTGTAACCCTCGATACGCACCCTGAACCTGACGCTGAATAAACTGCCACGAATAATCTTTCGTTTTGCTCAATTTTAGAAGAGACAGAATGTGCTGAGCCGCAGGCGATCCGGTTGTTTCGTCTGTTGCGTTCCCCAGAAGCCGGATTCGACGCTGCGATCGCGCGAGCAATCCTGGCGGTAAGGCAACCTTGACCACTTGCATCAGCGACGTGTGATAGTACTCTGCGACCTGATTTAAGAGCGCCCAATACGATGGCGGAAAAAAGCCTGCACTAACGATCGCATCGACTGATCGAATTTGATCTGCATCTAAATCATCTGGTAAGACATTCAGTAAACGAACCGCGATACCGCCTACTTGTTGTGTACCAAATGGCACGCTCAGAATGTCACCTACTTGAATGGCAGACTCGATTGGCAAGGCATAGGTGTAGAGTCCCTGTGTTCCTGGGCAATCGACTAACACTTCCACCCAGCGATTGGAATTAGCCGCGCCTAGCTCCGCCAGACCAGAAGAAGCATCAGTAGAGAAGAAGTCAAGCATACTGGCAGTCATAGACGGAATAGATTCGGAGTCAAGCACCCGCAATTCTACAGCGCTGATCGCAAATTCAGTGACCAAGGAACGACAGGAAGCCTTGGCGATGAGCGGAGAATTCGGGGCTGATAGACAACGCTGCGCGATCGCTCACTTCGTAGATCCCCCACATTTACTACTCGTGGTGCAGATATATGAGCAAGTAGTGCAAGTAAACTACTTCTTCATTTTAGCGAGTGACCGAGTTTACAGAATAAGGCATCTCCGCGACAAGCGCTGTGAAATCGTAGCAGCAAGTTCCCTTTGTGTTAGAAACTACTCATTTTAGTTTTAGAAACTACTCGTCTTGGTTAGATCTTCCTTGCCGCTTTTCCCACCATTGGTAGAGATGAAAATCTAATTCTGTGTGAGAGGCTGTTATAGCAGCAAACAAAAAATAACAAAACGCTGCCGCAGCACTTTAGTTGCGCGGCATACCAAAAAAATTGGTGTCGTCGCTAGAATCTAAAGTGATCCTGAGAATTAAAGCATTCAAGGATCTCCATCCTGTTCTGTTATGGAGTCGAGGATTCGTCAAGTTGATCTTAACGTGTTGAACCTCAGCTTCCGACCTGAGCTTTTGATTAAAGGATCAGCAAAGAACTAATTCTAGAAAGGCACCTGAAGGTAGATTTCTGTCTCTCTCGTGACTTAACCTTTCTCAAGCGTTTTAGTTTCTTCTTTAGCCTTTTGTAGCTTATAGATTTACGGTGTCAACGTTCATTTTTTTAATATTAATTTGGATGGCTGAAATCGTTAATTCTAAAGATACGGAAGCAGCAGAAAGTAATTCTCTTCTGAAACGAAAACTCGTTGAGTAAAGCTACATCAATAATACGGCGTTGATATGAACGAGCAAAGCAACAGTTCTCGCACAGAAACTCTTCCCAATCGTACTTTGGACTTTGTGATTAGTGAAGCCGACTCAAATCCTGCTGACTCTCAGCACTTGGAGCCAGACATAGATTTTTCAGAAGTGCTTCCGAATGAAGGGGACACTGATTTCGATGGGTTAGAGGGTATCGCGGACGATCTAAGCGGTCCGGATGAAGTCAAGGATGCGATCGATCAGATTGCTTCGGCTCGGTCAGCAGGATATAGCAAAACGGTTGCAGATGATGCCGTGGGTGCTTTCTTTAAAGAAATGGCACGCTACCCTCTGCTAAAAGCTGATGAAGAAGTTGAGTTAGCGCGGCGAGTTAAGTACATCGTTGAGATGGAAGAGATCCAGCGACAACTCTTTCAAGAACTGGGGCGCACTCCTACGAGAGCCGAGTTGGCCGAGCGAGTTGGCTTAACCGAGCGGCAGCTTGAGAGTCGATTGCACCGGAGCCGGGTCGCGAAGCGGAAAATGATTCGCTCCAATCTTCGCCTCGTGGTCTCGATCGCAAAACGCTATCTCAATCGCGGCGTACCGTTCTTAGATTTGATTCAAGAAGGAGCGCTAGGTTTGAATCGGGCGACCGAAAAGTTTGATCCCGACAAGGGCTACAAGTTTTCGACCTACGCTTACTGGTGGATTCGTCAGGGGATCACTCGAACGATCGCGAATGATGCCCGCACAATTCGTCTGCCAATCCACATTGTTGAGAAGCTCAACAAACTGAAGAAAGCCCATCGCGAACTTAAGCGAGAACTGCATCGTAACCCGACTGAAGCAGAACTTGCGCAGTCTCTAGAGCTAACTGTTGAGCAGCTTCAACACCTCCAGCAAGTCCGCCGTCAATCGCTGTCATTGAACCATCGGGTTGGGAAAGGTGAAGACACCGAGTTAATGGATCTCCTAGAAGATGGGGATACGCAATCGCCAGAGTCTCAGATGAGCGAAACGATGCTCCGTCAGGAGATTTGGGATGTTTTAGGTAACGTGTTGACTCAGCGCGAGAAGGACATCATTTCGTTGCGCTATGGTCTGACCACCAGTAAGCCTTGCACCCTGGAAGAAGTAGGTGGCATGTTCAATCTTTCACGAGAGCGAGTCCGCCAAATTCAGAGTAAGGCAATGCGAAAGCTGCGTCGTCCTCAGATTGCGGAGCGATTAAAAGGTTGGTTGGGCTAGAACAGTAATTAGTTTTAAGATATGAGTTTTGGGTGACTACTGTGGCTCAAAACTCATATTCTTTATGCCTTCCAACTTAGCAATGTTCAAAATTCGTTCTGCAATCTCTTCGGATGTCCCTGAGATTTTCTCGCTCATTCAAGCTTTGGCAGAGTATGAGAAATTAGCGCATCAGGTCACTGGCTCAGCTGAAGAATTGGCGCTGCATTTGTTTGGTAATCCTTCCAAACCAGGTGGCACGTATGTTGAAGCGATCGTAGCCCAATCGTCTGATCAGCTTGTCGGATTTGCCCTCTTCCTCCATAACTATTCCACCTTCCTCACCAAGCCCGGACTCTATCTTGAAGATCTTTTTGTTCTGCCCGACTACCGAGAAATGGGGATCGGTCGCGCCTTGATTACAAAGGTCGCTGAAATCGCGGTTGAACGAAACTGCGGGCGCGTGGAGTGGAGTGTGTTGGATTGGAATAAAAGCGCGATCGCATTCTACCAACGCATCGGAGCTACTGTTCTCCCAGACTGGCGCATCTGCCGGGTGACAGGAGATGCTCTCCAGCACATGGCGCAACCCAAGCCTTGAAACTCTGCCAATTTCCCGTATTCTGTAAGTAATCTCCTATTAGTCTTGGAGGATGTGATCGTGGCAATTTGGGTAAATGAACAGCTTGATCCTGTTGGATTAGTCTATGCTTGCATTGCTTGCCGTGACGAAACTCAAGCCGAAGCCTGTCATCAATCGTTTGATGACAATCTCACCGACACTCAAAAAGCAGAAGGCTGGAGCGCTCGCATCCGGCAAGTTGACTCTTGGGATGAAGTGCCTGTCAATTCTTTAAAGCTGGACTAACGATCGCGTCAGTGTAGCATTGCAAGACCTCCTCAAAAGCCCTCAAAAACAAAAGACCTTGCCCTCTAACGTTTCTTCGCTTAAATAAGATAGAGAAAAACCTTAGAGAGGTCGCTATGTATGTCTTAATTGGGGGTGCAGGACTGATTGGGCTGAACCTAGCACAACGCTTGGTCGATTTGGGACACACCGTTGCCATCATCGATATCAATCTTGCGGCCTGTCACTACGCCCGCGAGCAGTTGGGTGTGATTACGTTTGAAGGCAGTGCCGTTAGCACAGAAGTCTTGCTAGAAGCAGGCATCCGAAAAGCAGATGCTTTGGTGGCTGTGCTGCGAGATGATGCGCTTAACTTGGCTATGGTGACACTAGCGAAACATTACGGTGTCCCGCATATTTTGGTGCGAATGCGTCACCGAGATTTTGCTGGACCCTATCGATTTGCGGGGGCAACTCGTGTGATCAATGCGATTGAGCTGGCGGTTTCGACAATGGTTAACGTGATCGAATATCCGCAAGTCGAGTCGATCATGCACTTTGAGCAAGGACAGATTGAAGTTGTCAAGCTGCCGATTTCGGGAAACTGTAACGTGGTCGGACGAAGCGTTGCCGAAGTTGCTCAAGATCCAGAATTTCCTCAGGGATCACTGATCATTGGCTATCAGCCTCAAGCGCACATGGATCTGATGATCCCCAACGGCAGCACCATTCTGGAACCAGAGTCAACGGTTCTAGTGGCGACGAAACCCGGATTGATGCACGAAATCATTGATTTCATGCAGAACTGCGCTTAGTCATCCTCCAATCCCAGCAGTTGCTGATCGAGCGCCGCTAATCGCGATCGCACAACGTCTTCCGACAAAATGCGCTTCCGCAGGGCGTCACTCAACGCATTTTTCTCAGCCAGCAGCAATCGCCGCCGTACTGCTTCAAATCGAGGTTCTGCTCGGCTTCCCTTTTCTTCCCGCTGATTGTAGAAATCCCTCAATGATCGTTCTGCGGCAGCAACCTTAACCTGATACCCCGATCGCATCTCTTCGTAGATTGATTTGGCTAAAACACCTGCTTTAAGCAAGGTGTCTAATTCATCTTGAGCCGCTTTAGCGGTCATTAGCTGAGACTGTAATCCTTCGATCCACTGCTGTGTCTCCGACACATGCGACAGCTGCAAACGCTGCACAAACAACGGTAAACTCAGCGCCTGTCCCATCAGAGAGAGCAGAACTACTCCAAATACGATCGCAATTAATTTTTCTCGCCCCGGTACTGATCCCGGTAAACTCAACACCAAGGCCATCGATAGCGATCCCTTAATATTTCCGAGAAATAAAACGTGTCGCCACTTGAGCGGCACAGGACGGTCAAACTTGCTGACAAGAGCTAAGAGCGGATAAACTGTCAAAAATCGTCCCACTTGATACGCCAGAACTGCAAGCAAGACGGCAGGCAACGTGCTCCACAAGGTCGGCAAACTCAGCTCCAGTCCAATTAGTAAAAAAATAAAGGTGTTGACGCCAAACCCGGCATACTCCCAAAAGCTCAACACCGTGATCCGACTCGAAGCAGATACCCGGCTCGATCGCTCTAAATTGCCAATTAGTAACCCTGCGACGACAACCGCAACGACTCCTGAAACTCCTAGAAGCTGACCTAATTGAAAGGCACTGAGCGCGATCGCAACTGTCAACAAAATACTACTGAGCGGATCATCATCAGACCGGACGTACAGCCCAATGCCCAAATATCCGAGAGCGATCCCGACGACTAACCCACCGATTATCACAACTAACAGTTCTTGAATGCCCTCAAAAACGGTGACACTCCCGGTGGCATTAAATTTAAGGATTAGACTAAATAAAACTAGGGCAATTCCGTCATTAAAGAGACTTTCGCCTTCTACAATCGTGATTAGCCGCGACGGAACCGAGATTTCCTTAAATACTGCAATCACCGAAACCGTATCTGTAATCGCAAGAATGACGCCGACCAGCAGAGCAGGAATCCATTCCAGACTTAACCCAAACTTCAGTCCAACTGCTGTTACCCCAGCCGCTAACACAACTCCCGGACCCGCAAGTAACAAAATTGGCTTTAGTGTGCTGCGAAGTCGGCTAATGTCAGTATTAATGGCCGCTTCAAACAGCAGAATTGGCAGAAACAAATTAATGATGAGTGAGGAATCCAATCCAACGCGACTGGGCAAAAACTCCGCGATCGCGAGTCCTGCCAATACCAAACCCGTCGTATAGGGCAACCGCAATCGACGAGACAAGAGAGCTACGATTGTTGCCACCAGCAACAGAATAATTAGAACCGTCACCAGTTCCGCAAACCGCCCTTGCTCACTTCCAACTATCGCAATTAACTGTGTCATAACCTTGTGACTTCTACCCCCGCGATTGTCCCTACTGACCTTACCTGGTTTCACACTGATCTCTATAAGATCGCTATAGAGATTTTGATCCACCTTTCCTGCAGAGGAGGAACTCCTCTACACTATGCATACTGAACTGTGCATACTAAAGTTCTCGATTTTCACCCTCAATTTATTAAGGAATTAAATCAGTGAGTCCAGAAACCCTTGTCAAAACCCCTTCAACGTCTAGCTCTTTCACCAGAACTGAGTTTGACGAATACGTGATGAAAACCTACGGACGGTTTCCGTTAGTCCTAGAACGAGGACAAGGTTGCCGCGTATGGGATGACCAAGGACGAGAATATCTGGATTTTGTCGCAGGCATTGCCACTTGCACACTAGGGCATGCACATCCGGCGATGGTTGCCGCCGTTACCGAACAGATTCAAACCCTACATCACGTCTCAAACCTTTACTATGTCCGGCAACAAGGCGAATTAGCCAAATGGCTCGTTCAGCATTCCTGCGCCGATCGTGCCTTTTTCTGCAATTCTGGAGCCGAAGCAAACGAAGGTGCAATTAAACTCGCTCGAAAGTATGGGCATACCGTTCTCAATATCGAGAATCCAATTATTCTCACGGCTCAGGCGAGTTTCCACGGACGCACCCTCGCCACTATCACGGCAACTGGGCAGCCTAAATATCAGAAGGACTTTAATCCTCTAGTGCCAGGATTTCACTACGTCCCGTACAACGATATTGCGGCATTAGAGAACGCGATCGCGGATCTTGATCGGGATCAGCGCCAAGTCGCTGCCATTCTTCTCGAAGGGTTGCAAGGAGAAGGCGGTGTTCGTCCCGGCGATCGCGCTTACTTTCAACGCATTCGCGAGATTTGCGATCAAACTGGCATTCTTCTGCTCCTGGATGAAGTTCAAGTCGGTATGGGTCGAACAGGCTCTTGGTGGGGCTACGAGAATCTGGGCATCGAGCCGGACGTCTTCACTTCTGCTAAAGGATTAGGGGGTGGAATTCCGATCGGGGCAATGCTGTGCAAATCCTTTTGCGACGTATTCCAGCCTGGAGATCATGCCAGCACGTTTGGCGGGAATCCCTTCGCTTGTGGGGTCGCCTTGGCAGTTTGTCAAACGTTAGAAAAAGAAAACATTTTGGCGAATGTTCGAGAGCAAGGTGAGCATCTCAGATCGGGATTGAAGCAGATAGCCGAGAAGTTTCCAACCCTCGTCGCAGAGGTTCGGGGCTGGGGCTTGATCAACGGCATGGAACTTCATGCAGAGACAAGCTTAACGTCGGCTGATATCGTCAAAGCGGCAATGCAAGAAGGGGTTCTACTCGTTCCCGCAGGTCCAAAAGTTGTTCGGTTTGTGCCGCCTCTAATTGTAACGGCTGAAGAAGTCGAGCAAGTTTTACAGTCTATCGATCGCGCCCTTTCGATCTTATCTGCCTAATTCGTTTTATCTTTTGTTCTTGACAAGGGCAAGACTTGGTAGAATACAGGACTGTACTCAAAATTTCTGTTTACGCAACTCGGAGATTACTATGGCGCGGAAATGTCAACTCACTGGTAAGAAGGCAAACAACGCCTTTGCTATCTCTCACTCTCACCGCCGGACTAAGAAGCTGCAAGAAGTCAATTTGCAGTGGAAACGCATTTGGTGGGAATCTGGCAATCGTTGGGTTAAACTGCGGCTCTCGACTAAGGCCATCAAAACATTAGAGCACAAAAGCCTGGATGTGTTTGCAAAAGAAGCAGGCATTGATTTGAGCCGTCTGTAAGATTTTTGCAAAACAGACCTTTTGCGATCGTCAATCTTGACGCTGAGAAAACTAATTCTCCGAGCCTGGCTCAGATATTGATGCAGGTTTATATTGAAAGAACTGGGGTAGCAGTGATAGCACTAGCCCCAGTTTTTTATTAAAAGTTTTAGGCACTAGAATTTTTAAGTCTCTGATCGAAAAGAGGAGTCAGATGGGTAACATGAGTCCATTCATATCTATGCGTCAAATTTTTTAGGCAAGTTTTATGAATGCTTTAGCTCAAATCCCTTTTTATCACTTGAATTGTAAAGCCCTGCTGAACGGATCAAATCGTTCTGTCTCGTATATTTTTGGTTAACCTCAGTTCTGAGTGAATTAAGACAGTAGTTTTCCTCACTCAGTCAAAATCGTTTCCGCATCGTCTCTCTCGTGCTAAAACAGTCGCCATGTCACACCGCAAACTCGCTCAAGCAATTCAGGGACTATTCCGCCAAGGTTGGAGATTCTATCGATCTCTAACCAAAACCCTCATCAATTGGATTCTCCGAACTGCACTCTCTAATCAGCGTCGAGGAAGAGTCTCAACGGCCGGTTTTGTGTTGCCGACCACAGTGTTGCTCATTCTGGTCGTGGCACTGACTGTTGGCGCACTCACCTTCCGGGCTTACAACCGCAACACGCAAGTTATTGGTGAAGCACAGCAGAGGGTCATTTATAATGCGGCGACCCCAGCGATCGATCGGGCACGCTCTAAATTGGAGTTTTTGTTTGACTCTAACCGCGACACCCGATACCCCGGTGGTGTGCCTGGTGAGAGTTTACTTTACAACATGCTGCTCAACGATGGCTCTGGTGGCATTGTCCAGCTTCCCCTGCAAGACGAGAATGGAAATCTAATTGACGCATACAAATTGCCCGATGAGCAACGGATAGATCTCAATGGCGATGCTAAAAAAGATAATGCCTGGACTTACCGTACTGACCTCGACAGCGATGGAAAAGCAGATGCAACGGTTGTCTACTCGGTTACCTTCAAAACTCCTACCCCTGTAGAAACGCCGACACAACGAAGTACAAGTGAACAATTACTTTCCTTAAAAGACACCGAAAAAGCGGCTCAGTTAATTGTCCGCCACGGCCCGTTAAGTAATGATCTTAAAGCAATTGGCTGTGGAACAAGTAATAGCGGAAACAACGCACCAGAAGGCGGATGGTTTGAAGATAGCAGCAATACTTCAACGCTTCTGAAGAATTTTCAAGTTGATGCCCTAGTCATTCCAGACAGCGCAAAATCAACCGCTGTCACTCTAGAACTGCACCAAGATCGCCGCATCAATCGAGGCAACAAATGGGGAGCTTGGTTTCGTAATGATCTAGAAATTTATCCAGGTGCTCAGTTTAACTGGAATGGGGCAATGCATACTGAAGGAAGCTTAATCCTTGGTAGTGGTGACAACAATGTCAATTTTAATGCCCATCTGGTCAGTGGCAAAAACTCTTGCGTCTATAACCCAGCTTCTAACTCCGAGATTACAGTTACAAACTACGTCGAAAATAAACAGACATTGTTTCAAGGTGTTGTAACGGCTGGAACAACAAAGAACAACAATACATCTGGATCGTCAAACATTTATATCCACGGAACCAATAGCGCGACGGCTCTGAGTAATGCTAATGATTCTACTAAAAACAACATTACTCCTATTGATATTTCGATCAATCCAAACAAGATTCTGACAGAAGATGGCTATACCAATCGAAACAATGGCAACAACACTGATCTACAAACGTGGGACAAAAAGGAAGGAAATATTGGTCCATTCAAAGATTCAGAATTAGGAAAACGCATCAGAAACGTTACCGAAAAAGCTCCTTATATTGATGACCTTTATCGCGCTGACGATCGCTGGGGTCCGAAATATAGGTACGACAACAACAACAACGGGCAAATTCCTCCCGGCAAGAAAGTAGGCGACCCGATCGTTGGGAATGAATATTCTCGACTGACTCTGCAAGACCCACCATCGACCGATGAGCAAAGCGAGGGTGCGGTTGGTCTAGATGGTTACTGGGAGCGTCGTGCCAGAAGCAAAGGATTACGAGTTCTAGTGGGTGAAAGACTAGAGCTAGGAAATCTCAATACCTGGTTTGCTCCAAAGCAGAACCTTTCTGGAAACAATGACTACATTGAAGCAGGAGAAACCGAAGGCGATCCGTTGTATCCACCGACCGTTAAACCCTACCCTGTGCTGCCAGGAGCAACGGTAAAGCACATTGACTTGCAGCGACGGTCGCTCAGAGATAATGTGTCAGCCGCACAAGCTACGGCAATCTATCACTTCAATGTCAGTGAAAACAAAGATTACCCCGTCGCCTGTCTTGCAACGACAGCTCATCCTGGTACACCAACAACCTTACGGCGATCGATCAACTTTTTGCCCACTAAGTTTGCAACAGGAGGCGACAAGAGTAACTCAACCTTTGAGTTTTTAGGAACAAATCTCTTCGTCGGTCAGGGCTCAAACGGTTGGGAATTCAACCCGCCTGCCAACACTGCCGCCCAGTTTGAGCAAGCGATGAATTCTGATAGCGCTTTACGCAAAGCATTATCTAACCTTGCTCATTTTGCTGGCGATCCAGATGGCGCTTATCCACCTAAAACAGGCGACTCAAAGACTCATCCCTACCCTGCCTTAACGATGTGGGGCAACTTCTCCAACTTGAGAAGAGTGATAGACAGGCTAGAGGCTGGCGCTAGTTATGCAAGTCTCAGTATTGCAGATAAAACTTATCTCCAAACGGCGGCTTGTACACTAGGGGTTTTGGCGTACAACATTGATGAGATTCAGCAGTTCGACCCGTCTAATCCAAACAATGATTTAAAGCCAGACAGAGATCCAACCCCGACACTGAATGCAAACGGTAGAGTTTTGTCAGATTTAGCGGCGCGGCTCTTTCGGCTAATGGATGGCGAAGTCACAAGTGCGGAAAGCGAGGTGCTGCCCAAGTCGCAGTTAAGCACCTACGGCTACGACCCAAATGGCACTTATCAAGGGGTTGGAGCCTACAATGCAAGAGACTACTACAACGTTCCACCAGAAGCCTTTATTGGGGTACTAAAGCGACAAATCGCTGCTACGACTAACTCAGACGTTGAGAACGATCCAAGAATTCGCATGGCTGAATTAATCATGCTGCACCATCAGATTCGACGCGATCGTACCTTTGGATTCCGACCTTCTCCCGCTTTCGGAGAGTATGTCGTCAACTTCCAAGACGCATTCTATCCCGTCTTCCCATCTGCCTGTGACCCGGATGAGTTCACCTTTAGTCAGGCAGTATTCGGTGCTAATCCTATACCTTCTGTCAAGTTGGATGGATCGCGGGAAGACGCAGCTAATCTTACAAAACTTAGTCAGAAAGACCTAGGTAGATATAGACTGGCACTCTCTCGTCTATGCGGAACAATTGCTACAACGCAAAACTACAAACCTGGAGACCCTGCCACGAAAGAAGAAGTCAGGATCTTACCGAAATTTCCTTCCCTATATTACATATTTCCAGAGAAAAATCACATTCTTGCTGGGGATATTGAAACTGTATCTGCATCATCTCTAAAGTATGATCACCGCCAGCCTAATGGAACTACTCTTCCTGATAATCCTGCTCCTGAACCATATGTTAGCGATGAGTATGTCAAGAGCCTCGTCCCTGACAAGCCGTTTAGACAAATTGATGACGCTCTTCCAAACATAGCAAACAGGGCACGGTTCATAACACCCATTTCTACGTTAGAAATCCCAAAAATTACAGTAGATGTTAATGGCGTTAATAGTAGCCTTTTAACAAGCGATCTCAGCAGCCGTCCTTACTTTGGACAGCCTAGTACTTCTGGCGCTTGGACTCCCACAGTTCCTTTTCCAATCGAAGATCATTCAGTTAAAGTAATTGCTCTAGAACCCAGAAAGCTGAATGACTGGAAACTGCCCAAGGTAGTTCAGGCAGATCTACCAGCAGGCAGTTACCCTGCAAACTTTAAAACTTCAGGCCCATCTGCATCAAGCGGTGTAAATCTGCCAACCAACTTTATCCTAGCCCCCGCTTCTGCTGAGACCACTGACAGCGCAGTTGTTACAGCAGTACCATTCCTTGATCGCGCCTTCTTCGATGGTCGTCAGTATTTACTAACCCGAACTTTAGACATCGATTTAGGAATGCTAAGAAATGAGGCGGCGGGCACAGCAAATGTTTGGCTGCCTGAAAGTGGTATGGTATATGCCTTCCGTGAAGATGCTGTTCGTGAAGATGCCATTGACCGACCTGATTCGACAGTGGGTATGGATCTAACGAATCCTGACGCGTCCAAAGATCCTGCTGTTGACGCACGAGGCATTTCAGCAAAAGCAATTGACTTTCTGCCAGACCCAGAGCGCAGAAGCCACGGATTCCGACTGCGTAATGGGGCACAAGTCAAGCGCACTGATGGTCTGATTGACGTGAAGAAAAACATCCGAGGGCTATCATTCTTCACGGATCAGCCTGTCTATATTCAAGGTGACTTTAACCTCCATCAAGATGGCGTGGATACTTCATCTGGGGAGAACATTGAGGAGTTTACACAACGCCTGTTTGACCCATCGAACAGTGCTTACACAAAAGAGGAGTTTTACGATCGCACGACTAAAGATGACCGTTTCGCTAAACCGACTCTCGATCGTTGGCGTCCTTCAGAGATTTTTGCTGACAGCATCTCGATTCTCTCAAGCAGTTTTTGCGATGGCAGCATTGCTGACAGCTTCATTCAGCCTGGCACTAGATCTGGAACATTAGTCCCCGACTTTTTATTACCAGCAACAAGCAACGCCACTCCTCCTACTGTAGGAGCGCTCAATGCTAATCGAACCCTCTACAACAGATTTGGTTTGTATGGTCCTGGCTGTCCCACCAACGGGCGCACGTCGTTCCACAATCAAAACCGTCCTAAGTCGCCTTTAGAAGCTGGTTATGACTGGGTGCGAGAAAACTCTTCTCTTGTTACATACTCACAGCGATATATATCTACAACAGGATCTACATCTACAACACAGAGCAGATTGGACTACTGGCCAGATTACACATCGCCCATCAAAATTTCTCGCGCCGGTCAACCTGTAGTGGCAGGTCCTCAAGCTTTAGGCAGCCAACCAACTAGCCCTACAACTCCACAGCCTGTCAACAAGCCACAGACTTATGCAGGAAGAGGTCTTTCATACTTCACCATCGAGGATAAAGACAAGGGAGCGCGTCTTATGACGCCTAGTGAGACAAGAATTAATTCCATCATTGTGAGTGGTATTCATCCGTCTCGCAAAAACCAAGGCTATGGTGGACTTCACAACTTTCCACGCTTCCTTGAAAACTGGGAAGGCGGTAAAAAAGTCTTCTTTGCTGGCTCTTTCCTACAGCTTAATTTCAGTAACTATGCGACTGCACCCTTCGAGACGGAAAGGTGGGAACCGGAAAATGCGAGCGTTGAGGTCACGAGCGAGAGCATTCCCTATTACGAACCTCCTACCCGTTTTTGGGGATATGACGTAGGACTGCTCCTTAGCCCTGCGGGTCCTGCTGCAAGCCGTTTCGTTACTTCTGATAAAAATCGCAGTGAGTTTTATAGCGAACCCCCTGCAAACGATCCGTACATTGCCAAACTCTGTACGGCCGTGAAGACCAGCACTGGAATTGTTCCAGCTGGGGTCACCGTGAATTGTCCGGGCAGCTAATAGTAAGCAGGAGTCTCAGATGTCATTACGCATTACTCACATAGGCAAGGCTATAGCTCCTGGCATAGCCTTACGGCTGGCACTTCAATTGGTTCAGCGACAAGCGGTGAAACGCTCTGACCAAGGACTCACACTAATTGAAGGGTTAGTCGCCATAATTGTCGTCACAATTACTGTTGTCAGCATTACTCCTCCCATTTTTTGGGCAACTGGCTCCCGTGTGCAAACTCGGAGAGCAGAGCAAGCCTTACAACTTGCTCAAGGAGAAATCGATCGCGTCCGAGCTTTGGTCGAGCGGGATAAATTTGACCTTACTAATCTGCCTCCCGATGCAGGCACTGAAGAAGAAGTCCGCGCTGGCATTGCTGCACCAAACAGCGCTCAAGAAAACAAAGTTGTGACTGCAAACCCGTCATGCTCATCCAAAACGAACGTATCGATTCCTGATGCTCAGAATAAGTACATTCAAGTTGATGTCGATCTGGATCAGAATGGCAATTGTGACGCCGATTTTCTTGTTCAAACCTTTCGTAGTCGGGGTCTCGACGCTAATGGTAATGCGATCGCAGCAGGACAAAAGCCCGCAGGCTTTGTGATGGGAGTGAGAGTTTACTCTTTTGTTGCTAGAGAGAACCTGAATGCAAATAAGGGTGAGAAAGAGCAAGTTAGCCTGAAAGGAACGACTGGACTTGGCAATCAGTTGCAACGTCCCCTTGCGGTTCTTTACTCCACGATCGTGCCTAGTAACGCCAGTACGAATATGGATCTCTATAGAGCGCTCTGCAAACCCACAAATACAGATCTTCAAGGTTCACGGAAGTGCTAAACAGCTACATGTTTTAGAGGTGAAATTCTATCAGAGATACCAACAATGTCCAGAACATTTTTTAAGCAAAGCATACTGTCACGTCTAGCAACGTCAAAGCAAAAGCGGAACATGGGCTTCACGCTCATTGAGCTTTTAGTCGCGCTATTCATTGGCAGCGTGATTACGGGTGCGCTGCTGTTTATGGTCGTCAAGCTGTTAGAAACAAATCAGCGCGAGGCGGCGCGAAGCGATACACAGCGAGAAGTCCAAATGGCAGTAGACTACATTTCTCGCGATCTACGGGAAGCTGTTTATGTATATGACGGTAACTGTCTTGTTGCTGATAGCACTACCGTCAATACGAGCCAAAACTGTACTGGTTTACTCAATTATCTCCCTGCACCTATTGCGAGCGGAACAAGCACTTTACCTGTTCTAGCGTTTTGGAAAGTGGAAGATCTTCCTCAAAAGTTAAAAGACGCCTGTAGCAACAAGGCAACCGCTTTTTCTAAGAGTGACCCCCTTCCTCCTGACGTGACGGGTGTTCCCTGCATTTCTCGTCGTATGTATACTCTGGTTGTTTATACCCTTGACTGGACTACTTCTACTTCTGAAATTTGGAAGGGTAAAGCCAGAATCAAGCGGTACAACTTGCCTCAGTTTACTGAGAGCAGCGCGGGCGCAGCAGGGACACAACCCGCCGTAACTCAAGGTTGGCTGTATCCAGCAGGAGAAAATACAGGCTTCAACTACTGGCCCAAAGATAAGAACTATACAGCCACTCTTGGTTATCAAAATCCAGCTACTGCTACAAATGCAAACAATCAAGTTTTGCTTGACTATATTGATATGAATCAGCTAACTGGCAATGATGTTACCTGCCCTGATAATGACTACGTTCTAACTCCTAACTCGGCTATATCTAGCAAAAGAAGAGGGTTTTATGTGTGTGTAAAAGGTAGAGAGAGCAACGGTACTTTAAACCAAGAAGTAGTTGTTCGCCTTCAAGGGAATGCCTCGGGTAGACCAGGAGTCAGTTCAAATAGTAATGTTCCACTTCCGCTAGAAACTCGTGTACTAACACGGGGCGTGTTAAACAAGAATATCTAAGGCTGGCTCAACTGGGGGAGAACGATGAAAAGGCAAAGATTTTCAAAGCGATCGACAGAAGGATTCACGCTGCTCGAAATGCTGGTGGTTATCATCATGATCGGCGTGATGTTTGCGATCGCGGCTCCTAGCTGGGTGGCTTTTCTGAACAATCAGCGGGTCAACACGGCTAGAAATCAGGTCTTCGAGACCCTACGAGCCGCCCAATCTGAAGCGAAACGCACAAAAATTAATCGTGCTGTCGTCTTCGACAACAATAGCAACACGCCTAGAATGGCGACTATTCCAGTTTTGGGCGATTCAATTGATACCCCTAAAAGCAACGTTCAGAACTGGCAGACTTTAGGCAACGGGGATATCAAGCCTGGGACAATCAAAGTAAATTCTGTGCCAGCGCCAGCAAGCCAAGTTTTTGATGCTTCTGTCTTGTTTGATACTTACGGCAATGTGATTAAAACCAATAACACTGCTTTAGATACAACCAACGGATACAAAATCGTAGTTGGAGTTGTTAGCAGTACCAATCCTCGTCGTTGTATCGCCATTAAAACGCTACTAGGGGCAATACAGGAAGGCGCGGATACTGATTGTCAGTAGCCTAAAACCAAGCTTGCTATCGTTCGTCTTCATTCACTTGATCACAGATCTGCTGATGCCGCTAAACCCCCGTCTACCCCAATTTAAGCGATTTACTAAGTCGAATCGACGTAAAAGATGGAAACAGCACTTCGGTAGAACTAGGTTGGATCTTGGTATGACCCTACTAGAAGTTCTGGTGGTTGTGGTCATGATTGGTATCATGGCAGCGATCGCGGCTCCGTCTTGGACAGCATTTCACGATAACTGGAAGTTAATCACGGCTCAAAATCAAGTGCACGATGTTGTGCGTCAAGCGCAAATCAAAGCAAAATTGCAGCACCTTAGATACGACGTGAAATTTAGACAATTCGATAATAGAGTCCAGTGGGCCATTCACCCTGTCGGTAATGATGAACTTACTAGGTTGTGTTGACATTTCAGCGAAGTTCAATCAGCAAGGCAGTGAAATAA
>NZ_JCACKG010000012.1:0-2176 GCF_059505265.1 Myxacorys chilensis
CAGCTTCGATCTGGGCACCGGCCGGAATGCCCGAATCGGAGCCCGCGCCGAGAACGTCACCCCAGGATCGATGACCCTGGTCGTCTGGACCTGGTGCAACACCAACCTGTTCGCGGCCCATGGATCGTACTTCGCCATGGGCTCGGCCGAGGAAACGCTTGGCGGAGAGGGGGCAGATCCCCTCCCCCTGCCGGGAGAGCAATCCGCTCCGGCGACATCTTCGGAGCCGGAGGCTTCCGAATTTCCCACGGAGTGGTAGGGACCCGGGCCGCCGCCGGAGCGGGCCTGGAACGGGTCGCTCCGGGGCCTGAGCGAGGTCCTATCATCCTTCGCACGATGGATCGCGCGGCGCTGGCCAGCCCCCTTCCCAGGGGATCATGCCGCGTGAGGCTACGGCTGGACTGCCGACCCTTCAGAGGTAGCTACGAAGAGGTTCGGGCAACATCTCGGCGGGCCCATCCCACACATCAGCGTACTCGCGGTAAATCGCGAAAAGGCGGGGGTCCGCCGCGGGATTGACGTAAGCATGAATCTTGTCGATCCATTCCGCCTTCCATGTCACCGCGGGAGCCTCTCTCGGCAGAACAAGGCGACCATCCTGCACGAGAGTGAGCAGGATCGCCCGCATCTCCCGTTCGAAGACTTCGCGGCTGCGCTGATAACCGAACTGGTCAGGCTCCTTCACGCTGCGCCGGATGAACGTCTCGGCCATTCTGACCAGCAGCTGCTCGCTGCAGTGATAGGCATGAGAGAGCCCGTGATAGCGCTCCAGAAGAGAGACGTGCAGGTTCTTGTCCGTGAAGTCGTGGGGCTCCACGCTGACCTGCCCCGCATACAGATCCGGGTACCGGCGCGCCAGGATCGCCTGAACCAGATTGAAGGGTAGGACGCATTGCGGGACGTGGATGCAAATGTCGAAGCCGAGGCGGCCCAGCAGCGCGGATGTCTCGGCCACGGGCTCGGGGGCGGAGATGTCGTAGTACTGATGCCAGGGCGACACCTTATGCGCCTCGCCGAGGCCGCTGCCGTGATAGATGGTTCTCGGGGCCAGCATCAGCGCTGGAACGATGCGATTCGCCATCTCGAAGTTGAAGGTTTCGAAAACCCGGGCGCCTTCGATGTCCTGAGCGTACTTTCGGCCCTTCGCGCAAATCGCGGTCGGCCGCTCGCCGAGTTCCTGCAAGGTCCCTAGCAGCAGCCGGCTGTCCTTGCCGCCACCGAACAGGACGGCGGTTCCCGAGGTTGTCACGTCATAGGTGCGCTCGTAGGTCGTGGAGACGACATCGATCTCCAGCCCGAACTTTCTGGCCCGTGCAGAGAAGAACTCGACCACGTTCGAATGCAGCGGGTACTCGGCCCGTACCATGGCCCGGGACTCGGCCTTGTTGAACAAGGGGCCGCCGTTTCGCGTGATCCACATGAGCGGCAGGAACGAGTCCCAGAGATCCAGATGCGGAATCGTGAAGTTGGCGGCCGTCAGACCGAGGCGCTTGGCTTGAGGCGGGCCGTTCTGAGGCGTGAGGGACACCCAGATCTCGTACTCGGTCTCGGTCCTGAGGGGCGTATGTATGAGGATATCCATCGGTCGGCGACCGTTGCATCGCAGTCATGGGCGCGCAAGCCCCACGAGTTCTCTGATCGTGCGTCCATCCGAGATCGAGCGGCCTTGACGGCTTGCCGCGCGACCAAACGCTTCCGCCCCACGCCCCTCTGCGCTTGGCGGAAAAGATGGAGGTCGCGCCATGGGCGGTGATCGCGAGGAAGAGTATCAGTTGCTTGAACGGTCCTTCACCGGGGTCGTGGGTCAGGTCGCCTGAGGCGACCTGAAAGCACGCGAGGCGGTGACGGGATCGTGCGCCCATTCACTGCTCCTGCCGACATATCCTCATGGGAGGACGCCCCGCATTTCGCTGCGTCCAGAAATATCCGAAGAGGATGGGCCAGGACGATATCCAAGAGACCGGGCGGAGAGAAGCGCCCTGCCGGGCCCTGGGCCACGGCCTACCCATCGGTCAGGCGGGACATCCAAGCGTCGGACAAGCAAGCGTCGGACAGGCCCTCTGTCCTACCATTCCCCGAGCTCGCCCATCGCAAGATAGGTCCCGCTGGCCTCGTACATGATCGTATCGCACCACGTCCAAACGGATACCGTCATGGAGTACGGGGTGACGTTCTG
>NZ_JCACKG010000013.1:0-2175 GCF_059505265.1 Myxacorys chilensis
ATGAACCCATCGGCCACCTTCCGTGTCGCCCGCCCCGACGACATCGCCGCCTGCATTGACCTGCGCGGCCGCACCCGCGAGAACGCGGTGTCCGCCGAGACCCTGGCGAGGTACGGCATCACCGAAGCCACCTGGTCGGAGGACGTGCGCACCGGCCGCGCCACCGGCGAGTTGGCCTTGGCCCAGGGGCGCCTGGCCGGCTACTGCTTCGGCGACACCGGCACGGGCGAGATCGTGGTGCTGGCGGTGCTGCCCGAGTTCGAGGGACAGGGCCTGGGGCGCGAGCTGCTGGGGCGGGTGATGGCGCGGCTGCTGTCGCTGGGACACCGGCGCCTGTTCCTCGGCTGTTCCGACGATCCCCAGCACCGGTCGCACGGCTTTTACCGTGCGCTCGGGTGGCGGCCCACCGGCGAGCGAGACGGTCACGGGGACGAGGTGCTGGAGTGGCGCGACGACGCCGGTGTCCCGCGCAGGACCGGCCCGCAGTGACCAGCGGTTGATCCGCCGTCGATCGCGCCGCAACCGCCGCGGTCGCGGACGACCGTGCCCCTCGCGCCGGGCGCGGCCTCAGGCCGGCAAGCGCACCACCGCGCTCAACCCCCCTTCCGCCCGGTTCACCAGCCGCACCTCGCCGCCGTGCGCGTGCACGCACGAGCGCACGATGGCCAGCCCGAGTCCCACGCCGCCGGTCTCGGCGCTGCGCGAGGCCTCCAGCCGGGTGAAGGGCTCGAACAGCGTCTCCACCCTGTCCTCCGGCACGCCGGGGCCGTCGTCCTCCACGGTGATCACCACCCAGCCGTCGGCCGAGTCCAGCCGCAGGCGCGCGGAGCCGGCGTAGCGCACCGCGTTGTCCACCAGGTTGTTGAGCGCGCGGCGCAGGCTGGCCGGGCGGCAGCGGTAGGGCAGGCGGTCGAGGGCGGTGTGCGCGCTGACATCGTGGCCCAGCGACTGCCGCTCGTCGGCGATGGCCTCGATCAGCGCCACCAGCTCCAGCGGGCGCGTGGGCTCCTGCTGGCTTTCCTCGCGGGCGAAGCCGAGCGTGGCCTCGACCATCTCGTCCATCTCGTCGAGCGTGCGGCGCAGCGCGCTGCGCAGCGCGGCGTCGTCCACCATCTCGGCGCGCAGCTTCAGCGCGGTGATGGGCGTGCGCAGGTCGTGGCTCACGGCCGCCAGCAGGTGCATGCGGTCCTGCACGAAGCGGGTGATGCGCGCGTGCATCGCGTTGAAGGCCTGCGTGGTGTCCTGCAGCTCGCTGGGGCCCTGCAGCGGCAGTGGCGGCACCGGCTCGCCGCGGCCCATGCGCTCGGCCGCTTCGGCCAGGCGCTGCACCGGGCGCGCGATGCGCCAGGCGAAGAAGCCCGCCACCAGCAGCACCGGGATCATGCTGGCGCCGATGGAAAACGGCAGGCCGCGCCACCAGCCGCGGTTCTCGATGCCGGTGCGCTCGGTGTTGAGCCAGGCCCCCGACGCCAGCCCGATCGACACCTGGAAGCCGAGGGAGAAGTCCTCTCGCGCGGGGCCGGCGGCCGGGGCGGTGGGGGTGGCGGCGGCACCCGAGCCGAGGAAGCGGATGCGCACCTCGTGCGGCGCCGGGCCCAGGCGCTGGCGAAGGTCGGCGGCCAGCGCCGCCTCGGTGGCGTCCATCGGGCCGTCGACCGCGGGCCGCGGCGAGAACCAGAAGCGCTCGCCGGCCAGGCTCATCGCGCGCAGCACCTCGTCCACCGACTCGCGTGGCGCGACGTCGGCGATGCGCACCGCCGACACGATGCGGTCGACCACCTGCGCGCGGCTGGCCGCTCGCAGCGCCAGCGGCGTGCGCTGCGTGAGGATGAACACGCCGATCAGGTTGCCCGCCACGATGCCGAGCACCAGCAGACCGATGAGCTGCACGGCGAAGCGGCGCGACCACCGCGGCGCCCACGGCCGGCCGGCGGGGTCCGTCACGCCAGGTCCCGCGGCTGCACGTCGAACACGTAGCCGCCACCCCACACGGTGCGGATCAGGCGCGGTTCGCGCGGGTCGGCCTCCAGCTTCTTGCGCAGGCGGCTGACCTGGTTGTCGATGGCTCGGTCGAAGGCGTGGGCGTGGCGGCCCTGCGTGAGGTCCAGCAGCTGGTCGCGCGTGAGCACCTGCTGCGGTCGCTGCACCAGCACGCCCAGCAGGCGGAACTCCGCG